>JAICQC010000138.1 GCA_025938055.1 Anaerolineales bacterium
CCCATCTCGACTTTTGTGTTGGTATCGGTAGCAATGTTATTAGCTTCCTTTTTCTTTGATGCGGCAAAACGGAGAGATTTTATTAGTTTCTCATATCCTCCGGGTTTATATAAATCAGCCCACTGATAGCGCGATAATCTTTCTGGAATGTTGCACTCATCTAACCTTGCTGGAATTGGAAATATTGCACCATCTGGTTTTTCATCAGCCACGTCGAGTGCCATTTTGATTTCTTTTTGGTAATACCCTGATTTCGTAATTGAACCACGTGACAAACAAATAATTATCGCATCGGCATGTTGAACCGCGTGACGAATCTCTCTATCCCAGTCCTGACCGGGTAATAGCTTTTCTTCATCCAACCAGACATCAAAACCATCTCGTGATAGCTTCTGGTAGAGTTGCCGAACCGCCGCTTTGTCGTTCGATGAATGACAGAGAAATATAGACATAAATAGTATTTTACGCATTTTCTATCGGATTGTCATGGGTAGAATCCGCGCTATAATGGGCACTTGCCTAACGAAACCACGTTAGATGCAACGGTGTCCTAGAACGCAAAAACGCCCCATTACAGAGCGTTTTGCATCAGCGGAGAGGGCGGGATTTGAACCCGCGAACCTTTGTGGGTTACACGCTTTCCAAGCGTGCGCGCTAAGCCAGACTACGCGTACCGTAAATTACCGTTTAGCTGTAGTTTCTTGCTAGGCATGCGCGCTTATTTTCAACGCGAAAGAGTAACGCGTCAAGGTTAAGAGGGCGGAGATACCAACGCAAATAACAACTCCCTTATTGAGGCCCTGCTGAAAGATAAAACCGCCCTAATCAGGGGCGGTTTCTCATTGGGGAAGTTTCCCGATCTTTGTGCTACGAGACTGTTATCATTGCCAAAGCGGAATTATTACGCAACAACAATTGAGAACCAGTCCGGTAGATGCCAAGATGGTAATCCTGGCTATTCTATTTCGAGAGTTCCATAAATCCGAGATGCGTTTTCCGATACCAACCCGTTCAGTGGGCTGTGGGGCTTGGTTTAAATTCATGCTTTTGTTTCATCCTTACTAGGTTAAGATAACCTAGATCTTACCGGGCAAATGCTATATTACCAATAAGGAATAGCCCCCTGGCTGGATAGGGTTTTCACTCTGTAGCTACATTAACTTCCATTGCGCAAGTTATCCACCGGGGAATGTGCCTTATGTTCTCTCAGCAGGTCATCGTCAACCATCTGGGCGTAATAGGTAACCATTTCGAGATCCTCCCAGCCGCCCAGCTCGCGCAAGTGGGAGGGGCGCATGTCGGCGCGAAGTGCCAGGATTGCAAACGTCCGCCGTAGCGCGTGCGCTGTGACGTGGATACCTGTTTTATTAGTCAACCTTTGGAAGATCCGAATAAAACCGCCGTGAGTAAAGCGCGTGCCTGCTCTCGTCTGGAATACCGCGCCGTCCCGATCTTCAAGGGTTCGCCGGTAGGCAAGTAATGCGCGCCGTACCCTTGCACCGACTGCCGCGGTTCGGTCCTTGCGTCCTTTGCCTTCCCTCACTCTGACGCGCCCGCTCTGCATGTCTATATCGTTCCAGTTCAAATTGACAACCTCAGCGCGCCGCAACCCACTATCTGCCAGAAATAAGACAACCGCCTTATCCCTGACATTGCAGGCGCTCACGATCTGCTTTAGCTGCTCGGCGGTCAAAACTGGGAGGCGCTTCTTTGCCAGCTTCGGCATATCGAAGCGGACCTGCGCCGGGGTATATCCTTCGGCGTGCCAGAAGCGTAGCAGTGTCTTTATCGCGCGTGCGTAGTCGTGGATGGTGGTATCTTGTAACTCGCGGGCTGCAAGCTCGGCAAGGAATTGCCGGACGTGCCGCGCCGTGACCTGTTCGGGGCTGGTTATGTTTTGTGCTTCGATCCACTCGAGGAACTTGCCCGCCGTAAATCGATAAAAACTCAGAGTAACGGACGTGCAATTCATCGCCTGCCGGGACAAGATGAAGTCGGTATATGCGTCATGTAAAGCGACGGAGGCAAGTGACCATCCACGGGACTGCTGCGCTTGTTTCTGGGTTGTCTTGGTTCGGGGCATAAAAAATACCGCCATATCTAGCCGATACAACGGTATTTTGCGGCTCTGGCGGAGAGGGCGGGATTTGAACCCGCGAACCTTTGTGGGTTACACGCTTTCCAAGCGTGCGCGCTAAGCCAGACTACGCGACCTCTCCATTTTCAAGCGGCAAAATTATACCAGAAATTAAAACATGGCTGGCGTATGTGCCAGCCATGTTTTATAAAAATAATATACTTACCTTAGCTATCCAGCGCGCCCTGGTTCACCCAATCGGTGATGAGTTGGACCTGAGGCGGCGTGAGCTTGGGTCCGCGCTTGGGCATCTTCTGCGTGGCAACCATTTCCACGAGCAGACTGTTCGCGGCATCGCCGGGGATGACCACCGGACCATTGTCGGAGCCAGCCATGATATCTGCATGAGTCAGCAGGACGAGGCCTTCCTCGGTCCGATCCCCGCCATGGCAGCCGCTGCAGCGGTTTTCGATAATCGGAAGAATATCATTCGCAAAACTGACGGTGGCGCCTTCGGCGGCTGGCTGTGTCGGTGCTGCCGGGTCTGTCGCTGGTACCTCCGTGGCAGTCGGGGGCTCGGTCGCCACAGCTGTATCTGTTGGCGCCAGGGTAGCGGGACCTTCGGCTGACTCAATTGGCGGCGAAGTGGGTGCGGCCGTGGGCTGAGCCCCACAGGCGGATAACAATCCAACGATCAAAATCAGTAAAGCGATCTTTACGTGCCGTGACTTCATGTTTGTATGCTCCTAAAAACCGTATAGAATGACGCCACCCAAAAACGCAAGCACCAGCGCGATGGCAAAACTGACGCCATACGATGCTATGTACAGGAAGCGATTGCCTTGTTGAAACAGATTTGGGTTGCGAAAACGGACGAGGCTGATCCCTGCGGTGAGAAAGAAAAGGACGGTAGCGAGGATAATCTTTGTGCTGGCATTGGGCGCCTGTCCTTCATAATTTTGTATGTTATCCATCACACCGGTAAGACCTGCCGCAATCGTGCCAAGGAACGCCAGGACAATGTTCGCAAAGGCAGCCTGCTCGAGCGAGGAATTATTTCTCCAGGAGGCGAGCAGGATAAAAAGGAACGCTGCCCCGGTGAGGGCGATGGGGAAATGCACGATCATTGGGTGCGTGGGATGCAATTCGGTCAGTGCATGAATGACGCGATTGATGAAATCCATCTTCTCTCCTCTATAATTTTTCAAATTCCATAAGACCCTGGTGAACCAGGGTCTTACATCTTACACATACGCAATATTTTGCTACCCAGATGTACTTTAGCAGCAGCCTATTACCCGAATATATATAAGAATATATTAATAATCAGGACGGTTGATTCGATTTTTCAGTGTATCAATATACTGTTGGATCATGGCATATCAACTCTCGGAGTCGTCAACCGAAGAGAAGATTTCCATAAAGCATAGTGAGGAAACAAGTAAGGAATATGAAGATATTGTGGAGAGACATGAACTGTCCAGCTTGATGATGAGTGCAGACGAAGTCTCGCCAAAAGGGAGATATATGTTGCCATTTGACATATCTGAATTATGTCGTTATAATTGTGCATTATCACACAATTAAGATTGAGAATATCTGATCTGCGCAGCCAGACCAGATATTTTTATCAAGCCTTGATGACGACCTGTTTATACTTTACAATTAGTTTTCGGGTGTACGTATCCTAGTGAGGTGAAATCACAATGAACGAGAAATCCATTCAGCAGGTGCTCGAAATAGAAAAAAAGGCTCAGGAGATTCAAGAAGAGGCACAACGTGAGGCGCAGGAGCTGCCGAGAGCAGCCGAACAGGAAGCGCAGGCGCTGATCGCAAAAGTCAAGGCAGAAGCTCAGGAAGAGGCGCGCAAGATCATTGCCGATGCTCAGGCAGAGGATAAAGCAGAGGAAATCCTGGCTGAAGTGGAACAAACGAACAGTGACTTTGAAGCCAAGGCGAATGCCAATCTGGATAAAGCTGTCAATTATGTTTTAGAACGCGTACTTGGCAGGGCTTAATCCATGGCAAGTGGCGGTGTTACAGGCTATGCAGCCATCAGCGCGCGTGTCCGGGCAATGTATGCCGATTTGCTCACGCCGCAGGACTGGGCTCGCTTAAACGATTCTCCAGATTTCTCAACCTTATTTAGTTCACTTAAAACAACTGCTTATGGACCATACCTCGAAGGGCTGAAAGACAAAGAAATTACCCCCAAAAGGGTGCTCACGCAAGTTAAAAGAAAATTAGGGGATGCGTATTACAGTGTCATTCAAATGGCGCCGGAGAACACGCGCCCATTACTAAAGCAGTTATATCGCTATTATGAGCTTGGTAACTTGAAAGCCTTATTACGCGCCCTGATCACAGTTCCAGGATGGAACACGGATGAAAAAGCTCTCTGGGACCGAGTGCGTGACGTGCTTTCCCCATGGGACAGGCCTCCGTACTGCCAGCGCAGGCGATGATTGAATCAGGCAGCGTTGGGGCAGCCGTGGATCTGTTACGAGGGACACCCTACGAAGAAACTCTGTCTTTTGCGATGAAACGTTATTCAGCCGAGCAAAACCTCTTTCCGCTGGAGGTGGCGCTGGATCTCGCGTACTGGCGTCGTCTGTGGGCAGAAGCGAAAAAACTGACCGGACAGGACCGGGAACAAGCCACCAAGATCATCGGCTCACTGCTTGATATGAACAACCTTATGTGGGCGATCCGTTACAAGGTTTATCACAAGCTGTCTGAAGAAGAGATCATTAATTACACTCTGCCTTTTGGTTTTCGAGTTCAGGATTCAGATATTCGGGCAATTGCTGCCGGGGCGGACGCTACAGCGGTGATCAATCGTGTCTATCCTGGTATTCCTGATGTCAATGCGCTTCTTGAAAACCCTCAAAGTGGACTGCCCAAATTGGAGGTGCTGCTTAAGCGCCAGCTCATTAAGCAATGCCTGGCGGCTTTTGTAGGCAACCCATTCCACATCGGGATCCCGCTGGCTTTTTTGGTCTTGAGTGATATCGAAGTTCAGGATTTGATCATACTTATTGAGGCAAAGTCTTCCAATATGCCAGGTGATGAATATCGTCCATTTTTGCTGAAGGCAGATTTTCCTGTGTAGCTGAGAATTGCCCAAAACATTTATTAAAGCATGTGAATGGTGTGCAAGAGTCAAGGATCTGGAACGATAAATTTTACTTAGCATGGAGATGATATGTTCTTTCCGAGAGAGATGACAGAAGTGGAGCTGATCGTCCCCTCCAAAGACCTTTTGGCGGTAGCAAAGGTGTTGAGTGGTCATGGGGTGTTTCATCAGGTGGATAGCACCTACCTGGGCCTGGAAAACCTGGGACCCAGCACCTGGCAGGAGAAGGCTGCCAGTTATTCAACACTGGAACGTCGTATCCAGACCATTCTGCAGACCTTGAATCTGGCAGATGACTTTTCCGGGTCTACCGATTTTGATACGATGGTTGATTTGGAAGCCGTTCGGCCAGTAGTGGAGCGGATCGAGGAGGAAGTGAAGGGGACAAATGATCAGTTGAATGCTGAAAGGAAGCGGTTGGAGCAGCTGGAAAGCCAGCTCCACCAGTTGGAGCCCATCGCAGAAGTGAACGTTGAAGTGGGCGGGTTGCGCAATTCCGACTTTTTGCATTCCATACTTGGGATCATTCCTGCAGCCAATATAAATCGTCTGGAAACGAGCCTTTCGAGGGTTCCTCATGTATTCTATACGCTGCGTGAAGATTCTCAAAAGCCTGTCGTGTGGTTGTTGGGACCGCGCAGTAATTCAGATATTATCGATCGGGCGGCAAAAAGCGCGTATCTTGATCCTCTGACCCTGCCAGAAGAATTCGCTGGAACGCCAGCACAGATTACGACATCGATCCGCCAGGCGATAGAAGCCTCCAAACAGAAAATCTCGGACCTGACCTTGCGTCTGACCAAACTGGCGGAGACTCATCAAAAGGAATTACATGAATTGTTGTGGGATGCGCATGTCAGCCGGATGATGGCGGACGCGATTGTTCGATTCGGCCAACTTCGCCACACCTATGTTGTTGTGGGATGGGTTCCGACGGCGGACCTGGAGCTCCTCACGCAGCGACTGAAACAAGCCTCAGCGGAAATCCTGATCGAAACGATTCCCACCGAACGCTCCGGGCATCACTCGAATGTGCCTGTAGCGCTGACGACGAACCGGTGGCTGCGCCCGATTCAGATGCTGGTCACGCAATACGGGCGACCCAGTTATGGTGAGCTTGACCCGACCTGGCTCATGGCGCTTACCTTCCCCTTGCTCTTCGGCGCGATGTTTGGCGATCTCGGTCAGGGTCTGGTATTGTTAGTCCTTGGTCTATTAATCGATAAAAAGGTTATCCTAAAAGGGATGTCCAGCCTCGGATTACTGATCGCCTATTGTGGTGCCTCTGCGGCGATCTTTGGCTACCTCTACGGCAGCATTTTTGGATTTGAAGGGCATCTGATCGAAGAGTATCTCCATTTCCATTTTGAGCCCCTATGGCTTAGCCCCATCGAAGGCGAGAACATCCTCACCGTGTTGCGCGTGGCGATTGATGTGGGTATCGTCATTCTGATGCTTAGTTTCCTGCTCGGTATGTTCAATAACATCCGCGCCAGAAATTGGCCTCACCTGGTATTTGGACATACCGGGATCGTTATGTTTATGTTCTATATCGCTTTCCTTGCTCTGCTGGGCGGTTTCCTCGGCACCACGGCTATTGGGCCCGCGATTGCAAACGCGATCGCAGCCATCCCGCTTCCGTGGACGCTTCTGGCAATTATCTTTGGCGTACTGGTAATGTTCTCAGGAGCTTTCCGGAACGCGATGGAAGGTCATCGCGCGATGGAAGGAAGCGGCGTTGGCGGGTGTATGATGTTTTTCGTACAGTCCTTCATGGATCTGTTTGAATCACTTATCAGCTTGCTCAGCAATACGCTTTCCTTTGTACGTGTGGGCGCGTTTGCAGTGGCGCACGGCGGGCTGAGTCTTGCCATCTTCTCCCTGGCGGGCGAGGAGCCAGACCTGGGCTTTTGGATTACCATCATTCTCGGTAACCTGTTCATTATCGGTTTCGAAGGCTTGATTGTCGGTATTCAGACCATGCGCTTGCACTACTACGAGATACTCGGTAAATTCTTCCATGGTGGAGGCATGCGTTTCGAGCCGCTGACGCTGACTCCAAGAAAAGATGACGTGTAGGTTCATAGTTTCATCTGATTTATATTGCATTGCAAACTTTGCGAAATACCAATCTAAAATTGTTAGTAAAAGGAGAGAAACAATGTTCTTAGTTTTTGCGGTACTCGTTGGCTTGATCCCTGTAATTCCTGCTGTCATTTACGTGATCCAGAATGGGAAGGCCAGCCCTGCCCAGGCTGTTTCCAGAATGGTGACCGGGTTTAATACGTTTAACTTTTTAGTCGGGATAATGGCTGCCGGGCTTGCTGTTGTATGGCTGGCATCGCCTTCGTCCGTTCTTGCTGCTGGCGCTGCCCAGGAAGGTGCTGTTGATCAGTATGCGACACTGGCTGCAGCTCTGTCCACTGGTCTGGCTTGCATCGGTGCAGGCATTGCGGTGGGTGGCTCGGGCGCTGCGGCAGTCGGCGCGACCGCGGAAAAACCCGAATCCTTTGGTCGTGCACTCATCTTTGTGGGTCTGTCTGAAGGTATTGCCATTTACGGTCTGATCATTTCCTTCCTGGTGCTCCCGTAGGGGGTATCCTGTAACGATTCAGAGACTATCGTATGAAAGTTCTGGTGATCGGTCATCCGGAGGCAGTCCTGGGTTTCTCGCTGGCTGGCGTAAGCGGGCGGGTGGCTACGAACGCGGCGGAGGTGAACCAGGCGCTGGATGACGTCCAGGCTTCCAAGGATGTTGGCATCGTCCTTGTCACCCAGGACGTCGCCCAATTGATTCCTGCCAGGATGGAACATCTTAAACTGCGTAGTACCATCCCACTGGTCGTAGAGATTCCCGCGCAGGGCGGTGTGCCGGAGGGGCAAGAGTCCCTGGGTGAGATCGTTCTGCGGGCCATCGGAATCAAGTTATGATCCTTTCTGCTGCAATCCTTATACTGCACAGAAAACAGATTGGATGATCATTTATGAAAACTGAAGCACAAGATATTGAGATGCTGTCGCGGGCCATTCTGACAGAAGCGCGCGATGAGGCTGAGCAAATCAAGGCAGAGGCGAAGGAAAAGGCGGAAGCGATCCGAAAGCGTGGACTGGAACAGGCGGAACAGGAGCGGAAAACTATCCTTGATCGTGCTCGCGAGGATGCGGAGCGCCTGCGCGGCCAGGCGGTTGCAACTGCCCAGCTGAAGTCGCGTTCCTTGCAGTTGACAAATCGTGAACAATTGCTGGATCGGGTCTTCAAAACTGTGAGAGAAAAACTGTCTGATGTTCAAAAACGACCCGATTATGATCAGGTCGCCGCACTCCTGCTCCGCGAAGCGTTGGTGCAGCTGAGAGTAAATGAAGCTCAAATCAGAGCAGATCAAACAACACAGGCGATTCTGGAGAAAAAAGCGCTGGCAGAAATATCCAAGGAACTTAACGGACAATTTACCAGTGCAGGCACTCTTGAGGAGGGGACGGGCATTGTTGTGGATGCAGCAGATGGGAAATTACATTACGATAACACGTTGGAGACTCGGCTCCAGCGCCTGGAGGGTACCCTGCGAGCCTCTGTGTACAAATTGTTGATTGGAGAACAGTCATGAGTGAACGAGTCGGCACCATTACATGGATCAGTGGACCCGTGGTCCGTGCCCGGGGCTCCCGCCATATCGGCATGCTTGAGCTGGTCGAAGTGGGTGATGAGCATCTGGTTGGTGAAGTCATTGGTTTGGATGGTGACACCATCACAGCTCAGGTGTATGAAGAAACTTCGGGGATGCAACCCGGTGCGCCAATTTTCGGAACAGGTTTGCCGTTGTCCGTTGAACTGGGACCCGGCTTAATTCAAAGTATTTATGATGGCGTGCAACGCCCGCTGCCGTTGATTGAAGAAGCAATGGGCTCATTTATCAGCCGTGGAGCCAGCTTCGACCCTATTAGCCGGGAGAAGCGTTGGAAGTATGAGTCCAGGGTCAATGTTGGCGATGAAGTGAGTGGCGGCATGATTCTTGGCGTAGCCATGGAAACGGAGACGTTCGAGCATCGCGTCATGGTTCACCCTGATGATGCAGGTACGATCACCTGGGTTGCTCCTCCAGGCGAATATACAGTGACGGAACCCATCGCGAGACTTAAAGTTGGCAAAGAAGAAAAAGAATTGACCATGCTGCAGCGCTGGCCGGTCCGCCGGGCGCGTCCATTTGTTAGGCGGCTTGGCCATAGAGTCCCATTGATTACGGGCCAACGTATTTTGGATACTTTCTTCCCAGTCTCCAAAGGTGGCGCAGCAGGAATCCCAGGACCCTTCGGTTCAGGCAAAACGGTCACCCAGCACAGCATTGCCAAATGGGCTGACGCGCAGGTGATTGTTTATATTGGGTGTGGCGAACGCGGCAACGAGATGACCGAAGTGTTGCAGGAGTTCCCACATCTGGTGGACCCGCGTTCCGGTCGACCTTTGATGGAACGAACCGTTTTGATTGCCAATACCTCCAATATGCCGGTGGCGGCCCGCGAAGCCAGTATTTACACGGGCATTACGATTGCAGAGTATTACCGCGATATGGGCTACAGCGTTGCCCTGATGGCGGATTCAACTTCCCGGTGGGCAGAAGCATTACGTGAAGTTTCCGGTCGCCTCGAGGAAATGCCAGCCGAGGAAGGGTATCCGGCGTATCTGGCGGGTCGTCTTGCGGAATTTTACGAACGTGCAGGCTCCGTCGAAACGTTCAACGGAGGTCAGGGGTCCGTGAGCATCGTGGGCGCGGTGTCGCCTCCCGGCGGTGACTTCTCGGAGCCGGTGACCCAGCACACGAAGCGCTTCATCCGCTGCTTCTGGGCGCTGGATAAGTCTCTGGCATCAGCCCGGCACTTCCCTGCCATCAACTGGCTGGATAGCTATAGCGAATATGTGGACGATGTCGCTGACTGGTGGCGTGAGCAGGTCGGCAAGGACTGGCTTGGCATGCGAAACCGTGCCATGGAATTGTTGAGTGAAGAAAACCGCTTGTCGCAAATCGTCAAACTTGTGGGTCCAGATGCTCTACCGTATGCCGAACGCATGGTTCTTGAGACATCCCGTCTGATACGCGAAGGCATTCTGCA
>JAICQC010000264.1 GCA_025938055.1 Anaerolineales bacterium
ACTTTGTAAGTCAAGGGTATCGCTTCAAGATTCCAAATCAGTGACACTTTTTGTGACATTTTATGCCACCAACCCGGAAGGGCAATTTGATACAGTATGGGCATAGTACAGACCAACTCGTGTTTCCGAGAACATTATAACTTGTTGAACCATAAAGGAGATCAAAATGTATACCAATCGTTTCATTAGCCTGCTCGTTGCCATTTCCCTGTTAGCTGTCACTGTTCTGGTGGTCCGGAATGCCAACGCTACCGCATCCCTCGTGGCCACTGTGGACTCTGCCACCTATTCTTACACCGCGTGGGCTAAGGCAGCCGAAACGGAAGCCAGCCCGGTGGATTCGGCTACCCGCTCTTACATTGCGCAAGCGAAAGCGGTGGCCTGCGGTGTGGATGCTAACTACGGCCTTAACCTTGACTCCGCGACCCGGTCTTACATCGCCTGGGGACTGGCATTACAGGCGAAGGATGATATTCGAGCCTTGTGTCGTTAGCCACCCACCGTTTTGCTCATCGGAACGTGCTGGCTCGCTCCTTTCTTTTCCTCCCGAGCACACGTCGACAGTCCTGCACTGGCTCATTACCAGTGCAGGGATTGAAAAAAACATTTGCCGAAAAGGATTACAAAAGTGTGAGTATTTAGTGTTCATGAAGTACTCAGACGAAACACACCGTAGAAGTGAAAGCAAGGGTTATTTTGGCCATAAATGTGTCCCTGGCTGACCTGCTTTTTTCGCAAGTAACCGATGCAAAGCAGACAGCATGAGAGCCAAAAAGAGGCAAGGGTGCGAACTGCTGGTACGAGGTCCCGACTTGCGTCGTCCTTTATGACATAACCCGACGCTCCCGCCTTGATGGAGCGATGAATATGGTGGGGAGTGTCATAAGCGGACGTGTCAATTCTCCTGTTCTGAATATGGGTCTTATTGATTTGACTATAGAACACTCTTTCTAGGATTTCAATCCCCTCTGGAGAATTGCGTTGTGGTGAACATTGGCAGACGTGAAGAATACATTAGGCAAGCAGTCTCTGCATCATGCCGCGCACAGCATCGATTTCATCCTGATTCACCGTGTGGTCCATGTTCGGATACAGACGTTCCGTAACCTCACCGCCCAAACGCCGCAGCACCTCAGCCGTCTCGTCGACGCGCTCTTTCGGGACGTGAAAGTCGGTATCGCTGCAACCCAGAAAAACTGGCGTGCCTGCCAGCGAGCCTTTATAATCGCGCGGCGTACCGTCGGGACCAATCAAGGCGCCGCTGAGACCAACAAGACCACCGTATCGCCGCGCGTTGCGTGCGGCAAATTCCAACGTCAGGCAGGCGCCCTGGGAAAAACCCAACAGGATGACACGCTCAGGCGGAATCCCTGCATTGATGATTTCAGAAAGGACATTCCCCAGAAAAGTCAATGCAGAAGAAAGCCAGGGTTCATTTTCTGACAGAGGGACAAGAAAGCGATTTGGATACCAGGTATTTTCGGCAGCCTGCGGAGCAAGATAGGCAAACCCCTGTTGATTAAATTCAGCCGCCAGAGACAGGATATCTTCTGACCTTGCCCCGCGTCCATGCACCATCAGCATCGCGGCTCTTGCACGGCTGACCGGCTCACCCGCCATCCGGATCGGCTGGCCCTGGTGCGGTCCCTCAAGGAGATGATTCTGCCTCGCCAAACTCTTTTCCGTTCTCCACAAATATACGTCGTGATAAGGTTCCTGGTTCTTTATTCGAGAAACAGGTCATTTGCAATCTTATGCCGTCCATTTTCCACGGGCGGATAGGCGCGCATGAACTCTTCGCGCTCACGCAGGAATTTTGACAGCAAACTCATCCAGCCGCGGCGCATTTGAGAGTCATCCTGTGAAGCATGCTGCCGGCCCGCCTCACGTTTGATTTCAGCCACTGACGTTACGTCCAGACGCACATGTACCGGGAAGTCCACTTCAGCCAGGTCTTTCAGATTCACATCTTCATTTCTGCCAAATCTGGTGGGATCTTTTCCAAACAAAGGCATCAGGCGTACCATCCACCTCAGAAGGCGACGCGAGAATATCTGATAGTAAAGGGCACGCGGCTTAAATGGACGTCCTTCATCTCCGCTCAGGATGCCGGCTTCCGGGTGGAACGAAGCGTCATCCGCTTTTTCGAAAGCCAGCACGGTCGCTTTATGAATATGGATGTGGTCGGGATGTTTATATCCACCGATCGGGTCGAAGGTGATCACTACATCAGGTTTCAGTTCGCGGATATATTTGACGACCTTACCGGCAACTTCATCTATCGAATGGTTGATCTGTGCATCAGGGTGTTCGTTCTCCGGCGTGCCGGGCATACCCGAGTCGCGGTATCCCAGAAAGAAGAAATCCTTGAGGCCCAGGATGTTTGCGGCACGCTGAAGTTCAGTAGTGCGAAGCTCGGCTGTATCCTTGAAGCCGTTAAGAAATTCTGCATCCACAGTACCCGCCTCGCCACGCGTCGCACAGACGTAATAGGTGTCATACCCTTTCCGTGCATACAGGGCAAGTGTACCGCCGAGACCAAACGATTCGTCATCTGGGTGGGCGAGAACTGCTAATATTGTCTTTGGCATGTTTCCTCGTATAATGATTTAATAGTTCAGACGACCCTTCTCACTTAAAAATTACAGGAGAATGAATGAAATTCGAAACGCTTGCGATCCACGCCGGGCAGGAGCCCGACCCCAACAACGGCGCGGTGATGACGCCAGTTTACCTCACTTCGACTTATATGCAGGATGGCGTGGCAAAGCCGCGGCAGGGATATGAATATTCACGCACGCAGAATCCGACCCGCAAAGCTTTGCAGGATTGCCTCGCCGCGCTGGAGGGCGGAGTGCACGGACTCGCCTTTGCCTCGGGGCTCGCGGCGACCGATACAGTTCTTCGTTTGCTGAACTCGGATGACCATGTGCTGGCGGGCAATGACGTCTATGGCGGCACATTCCGTCTGTTTGACAAGGTGCTGCGCCGCTTCAAACTGGATTTTACATTTTCCGACACCACCGATCCAGAATCTGTGGCGGAAGCCATGACTCCCTCCACACAGCTGGTCTGGCTGGAGACTCCCACCAACCCCTTCCTGCGCATCACAGATATTCGCGCCGTGGCGGAGATCGTACATGCACATGAGAACAAACCGCTGCTCGTTGTGGATAATACCTTCGCGACGCCCTATCTCCAACGCCCACTGGAACTGGGCGCGGATATCGTCGTACATTCCATGACGAAATACCTGGGAGGTCATTCGGATGTGGTCGGCGGCGCGGTCATCGTGAAGGATAAAGACCTGGCAGATAAGCTTGCCTTCCTGCAGAATGCGGTCGGCGCGGTGCCGGGACCCATGGACTGCTTCCTCGTTCTGCGCGGCATCAAGACCCTTCCCATCCGCATGGATCGCCATGCCGAGAATGCCATGGCGATCCTCGAATTGCTGGAAGAACATCCCAAGGTAAAGATGTTCGTTTACCCGTTCCATTCATCTCACCCACAACAAAAGATCGCGCGGCATCAAATGAAGAATGGCGGCGGGATGATCTCCTTCATCATGAAAGAAGGGCGCGAGGCAGCGATCAGAGTCGCCGAGGCGACGAAGATCTTCACGCTCGCCGAGTCGCTGGGAGGCGTGGAGTCGCTGATCGAGGTGCCCGCCGCGATGACGCATCTCTCTGTCGCTGGCTCGCAATTGGATGTTGATCCTGGGCTTGTGAGGCTATCCGTGGGCATCGAGAACAAGGATGATCTGGTGGAGGATATCAGGCAAGCGCTGGATCAGGCATGAACTGAACAATGGCTTTTATGAAAGGATTTTCTCTACTCGTTGTGGGGCTCCTATTGACCAGCCTTGGCTGTAATGCTCAGGCGGTGGCCCCGCCGATTACACCAACAAAGATCGAAGCAATTTCGGAACCAATACTGACCCCCACGATCGTTCCTAGAGAACCCAATCTCACACATCATCCACTGTATTGGTTTGGGCCGCTGCCACCCTTACCCCTGAATGCAGGTCGTCCATTCATCGGCTCAGATGACTTCATGCAACTGTTTGAATCAGATGCCTCTTGGCAGACTGCCGCGGATCAGATTCAGGTCTTCAAGCTTTATGGCGAGTGGGTCAGCAACCACCCAGGCGATGCACAGTTGCATGCAGCGGTCACAGACCTCCAGCGCCGCGGGTTGGCAATCGCGATCGAGACCGGTCCTCTCGACCCGGAACCGGAATGCGGAAACGGGATCGAAGGTTTTGCAACCATCGAGAGCAGCTTACAGATGGCTAGAGCGATTCAGTCCGTTGGTGGCACCCTACACTTTATCGCGCTGGATGAACCCTATTACTATGGCCATTTTTACGATGGTCCGGAAGCCTGCCAGTGGACAGCCGAAAAAATCGCACAAGATGTCGATACGTTCGTCAAGGCAGTAAAAGAGATATTTCCAGATGTCAGGGTCGGCGATACGGAACCCCTCACCGGCGCGGCTGGCGCGAAGGAGTATCAGGATTGGCTCGACACTTTCTACAACGTGAACGGGTATCACTTTGACTTTATTCACCTGGATATCGACTGGTCACGCCCAACCTGGCCCGAGGAAGTCAAAGCGCTTCAGGAACACGGATTACAGCTTGGCGTACCGGTGGGGGTTATTTATAACGGGAATGCATTCGATGAGACAGATGAAGCGTTTCTGTCGGCAACAGGCGAGCGCGTCAAGAAACTCGAGGTAGTTGCCGGCGTTCAGCCCGATCACGTCATCTTCCAATCCTGGAACGATAAGCCAGACCGAGTTCTGCCTGATACGGATGCAAATACATTTACCGGTTTTATCAACCGCTATTTCGTGGATAAGGAAAATCTGGGATACCGGCGCGAGGGCGAAGACGCAAACATCGCGTTAGGGAAGCTCGTCCGTTTTTCAAGCCAGTCTGGTGATCTCACAGGGGCGCTTGCAGTGGACGGCGATTTCGGAACCCTGTGGAATTCCGGCGGCGACCCACAGCAGTGGATCGAGATCGATCTTGGGAACCTTTATCGGATCAAAGAAATGCGCCTTACCATCAGCCAGTTCCCGGAAGGAAGAACAATTCATCGGATACTTGGAAGAGGACCCAGTGATCAATATCTGGTGCTCAACACATTCGAGGGCGAGACAACCGATGGACAAACTCTCACGTACACCCCGAACGAACCCATCCAGGATATCCAATTTATTCGGGTGGAAACAATAGAAAGCCCGTCCTGGGTGGCATGGAGAGAGATTGAGGTGATAGATGCGGGAAATTAATCACCACCTCTAGCAAAATATCCCTCCTACATTGCCTTCAAACTGCCTTATTTCGCGTGGACGGCAACCAGCGTCACATCGTCATCCTGCTTGGAACCACTCTGATACGTCATCAGTGTATCAAAGAGTTGGTCACAGCTTGATTGTGCCGTTGTGTTCGATAAGCCTGCCATCGTCAGTTTGATGCGCTCGAGCCCAAACGGTTCACCCTTGGGATTGCGGCAGTCCGTCATTCCATCCGTGAACATTACCAGGAGCGATCCATTCGGCAGGAATATACTGTATTCGTCCAGCGCAATCCGCTCCCATAATCCTAACGCCATGCCTGGTTTGTGGGGCAGGCGATGTACATCGCCGTGCTCGTGCAATAACAAAGGCGGCTCATGCCCGGCGCGCGCATACGAGAATTCACCGGTTTCGGTATCCAAAACACCGTACAGCGCTGTCACAAACTGGGTGGATTTTTCGAGGCGGGTGATATGTCTGTTCACCATCCATAAGACTTCTCCCGGAGAAGTGATGCTATCTGCCTCGGCGATGATCAACGCATGGGCACGAGCCATAAAAATGGCGGAGGGGACTCCTTTATCCGCGACATCGCCGATCAGGACGCCGATCTTATTATCGCCTAACGGGAACACGTCATAAAAGTCTCCGCCCACCTGCCGGGCAGGCAGGATGCGCCCACCGAAATCAAACCGTTCATGGACGGGCAATACATCGGGAAGAATGGACATCTGGATGTCCGCGGCAACTTTCAGTTCGCGTTCGAGGCGCTCCTTCTCGATCAACTGCTCTTGTGCCTCTTTGAGTTCATCGAAGGCTTTTTGTAACTGGCGGTTCTTCTCCGTAAGGTCACGGAAGGTCGCGGCATTGGTATTGTCCAGGCGCTGGCTGAGGACCCCCATCATCGCGGTAGACAATTCCGGATGACGCTGCAAAAGTCCCTTGAACTGCTCGCGGTTCATGCTCAACAGGACAACGTTGCCGCGCGCCCGCGCGCTCGCCGTGCGGAGCCCTCCAGGCTGGAGAAGACTCATCTCTCCCAAATATTCTCCCGCGTTGAGCACATTTAGAATCAGTTCATCATCAGTATCGGGCGCCAGCAGGATCTCGAGCTCCCCCTCGATCACTACATAAAGATGCTCACCCGGGTCGCCCTCGTGGAACAGGATGTCGCCGGAATTCAAATTGACAACATCCAGTTCCTTCATCAGACGGTTCAATTCAGTGTCTGGA
>JAICQC010000507.1 GCA_025938055.1 Anaerolineales bacterium
GAGAGGCGCAGCGCCAGTTGCCCCGCGGCGATCACACACAGGAGACCGATCACCAGAATGATCAGGACGATGATCCAGTCCTGCCGCCCACGCTCAACTGTTTTCATCGTCTGGTCTGTTGACAGGCAGGCGCACAAAGACAGTCGTGCCGGGGTTGGTCGTTTCGTCATACCCCGGGCTTTCCAGCCAGATGCGCCCGCCGTGGGCATTCACGATGCCGCGCGCGATGGCGAGCCCAAGCCCCGGACCGCCGCCTTTGAATTTCGTCTTGCCTGAGGAATGCAAAAGCACTTCCCCCGTTTGATAGAACTTCTCAAAAACCAGCTCCTGGTTCTGCGGGTCGATGCCGATGCCCGTATCGCGAACGGCGATCTCGACTTCGGGCTGCGAGGCGTCATCGATCGTCCGCCCGCCGACAGTCACCCTGCCTCCGTCCGGCGTGTATTTGATGGCATTGCCGATCACGTGATAAAACACTTTATGTAGCAGGACCTCGTCGGCACAGATGACGGGCAGATCTGCCAGCCGATGGATCGCCAGGGAAATGTCACGCTCGTCAAGAGCAGGTTGAAAAACCTTTCTAACTTTTTCAATGACCTCGTGGAGTTCCATGTCAGACGGCGCGGTGTCCAGTTGGTTGGTGTCGATCCGCGAGAGGTCCAGCATGCTGTCGATGATTTCGACCATGCGGCTGGAGCCATCCAGGATGCTGTGTGTGTACCGGGTGAAGAGCTCACTGTCCTTCGCCCTGATCTCGATCATCTGGGCATAGCCCTGTACCAGCGTCAGAGGTGTGCGCAGTTCGTGCGCCGCCACCTGGATAAAACGCATCTTCGCCTGATCCATCTGCTCGAGGATCTGGTTGGTCTTCTCCAGTTCGCGCGTGCGCTCTTGCAGATGCTCGGTCATTTCATCGAACGTATTGGCGAGCACACCGATCTCATCCCGGCTGATGATCTCGGTGCGTTGGGTCAGGTCGCCGCTCGCAATGGCGCGTGAGGTTCGCACCAGTTGGGATAGCGGGTTGATGATCAGGCGTGCCACAAAATAGCCGATGAGCACCACAGCGATCATTGCCGCGGAATACACGAGGATGTAAATATTGCGGTTGGTGGAGCTGGACTGGACGACGAAGTCGCTGGGCAGGACAACGGCAAAAACGGCGAGGCGATCTCCGCCAACTTTGAGCGGTCCGCGCGCCAGAATGTGCCAGCGTCTCTCCACCTCGAAGTTTTCGCCCTGCACTGTATCCTCCTGCGCAAGGATTTCCTCATATGCCTCAGGCGCAATGGAGATGGTCCGCAGGAAGAGAGCGTCCATGCCCGCGCTCCCCAGGGTGGAGGCGATTGCCTGACCGTTCTCTCCGTAGATGATCACATCTGCCAGCGATGTGCTTTCCAGATACGTAAGCAGTGTATTCAGGGAAGTGCCCACCACGACCGCGCCGGCCACCTGATTCTCGGCAGTGACCGGAATGGTGGTGAAGTAATAGTAACGTCCATCCACGGGGTCGAGCGCCAGCTGGCGCTGCGGCAGGCTATCCGGGTTGTTCTCAGCGAGTATTTTTTCGACCATGGAGAACGTGGCTGAGCGACCCGGCTGGCTGACATCCATCGTCGTCCCATCCACCTGCTTGATGAGATGCAGCGACTCCTGTCCCTGTGTATCGAACACCATCAGGCTTTCGACGTTCAACCCACCCGCGACCGGTATCGCCAGGCTCGCAGTCTGGTCCACATCTCCGGCGAGTACTGCATTGCCCAAGCCGCGCGTGAAGGCAATCAGACGCGCGGCTTCCAGGTGTCTGATCTCCTGCCGCGCCATCGTGTCTGAGACCACATGCCCGGATTCGATGAGCTGGTTCGACAGGCGCTCATTCAGCGAACTCGAGACCAGCCGCGTGACCACGTAGGCACCCGTCACAATGACGATGAGGGTGAGGAGAAGATATGGCAGAATGACCTTGAAGCGGATGCTCACTGGTACCTTTTCCCGATGGCGGTGGGGTACTCCCATTATAAGGAAAAGCAGGGAAAAAGTCTGTAGTTTCCCTGTTATTGATAGTGATCTACAAGGCGGCTGGTTTTTGCGGGAATTTTCACGCGTGAGCCAAAACCATCCCAAAAACCGGAACCTTTGCGCTGGAACTACTTGACTCTCCCCCTGCGGGAGGGTGTATAAAGATGATGGAGTCCTTCCAATGATCCGGATCGGAGACTTTTCCAAACTCAGCCGCGTGTCCATCAAGGCGCTGCGTTTCTACGATGAGATGGGCTTGCTGAAGCCTGTCGAGGTGGACCGCTTCACAGGGTACCGCTATTACGAGTTCGACCAGTTGCCGCGCCTGTACCGCATCCTGGCACTGAAAGACCTGGGATTCTCGCTGGAGGAGATCGGCCGTCTCCTGGAGGGAGAACTCTCCACGGAACAGATGCGCGGGATGCTGAAACTGCGTGAGGCGGAGATCCGGCAGCGGGTCGAGGAGGAGGCAGAACGCCTGGAACGCGTCGCCCTCTGGCTGAGGCAAATCGAACAGGAGGATTCCATGTCCAGGTACGATGTTGTGATCAAGAAGATCGAACCAACCCGGGTTGCTTCAGTACGCGGGATGGTTCCTACCCCGCCAGACCAGCGCTCGCTGTGGGATGAATTGATGGACTATTTGCAACAGAAAAGCGTCCGTATGATCGGTCCGCCTATGGCAATTTATCACGACCCTGAGTTTAAAGAGCAGGACTGGGATATTGAAGTGGTCATGCCAATCGGCGAGGAGATCCCCGCCAGCGGGCGAGTCAACATCTATGGTCTGCCCGGAGTCGAGAAGATGGCTTGTGTTGTCCACACCGGTCCATTCGCGACCATCCTTGAGGCATATGATGCGCTCGGCAAGTGGATCGACCAGAACGGGTACCAGATCGTCGGCCCCGGGCGGGAGTTGAACCTTCGTCTGCCGGAACGGCTGGGCGACCAGAACGACCCAAACACGGTCAACGAAATCCAGCTCCCGGTGGAGAAAGTATAGAAGGGCTCGAGGAAAAGAAAAAGAGAGTCTCAGAAATGAGACTCTCTTTTTCTTGTGGGCGCTAAGGGACTCGAACCCCTGACCCCTTCTGTGTAAAAGAAGTGCTCTAACCAA
>JAICQC010000351.1 GCA_025938055.1 Anaerolineales bacterium
AGAACGCGCTGGACCGCCTGAACATAGGTGTTGAGCTTGGACTGAGCCTGCGGGTCATTATCGTAATCAATACCCGCGAAACGAAGAAACATCGCTACCGTTGGGCGAAGTTCGGTAAGGAAATCTCCCATGCCGCTCATCAACCGCTCATACACGGGCGGGAGCAGCCAGGGGCGAACGAGATTATCCCTCAAGGCATCGGGTTCGAGTGGGGGCCAGGGGTCCGTCTGGACGCTGACGTTCAGACGATTCACCACTGCAAAGCGTTCACCGCTTTCGGAGTCCTCCCGCCATTCGACCACTTCGACCTGTTCCCCTACTGCATCTACAGCCGGCTGGTCCAGCAGGACTTCGCCTCTTTCGGCATGGTGTTCCCCTGTGGCGAGCCGGTAGAGGGTGGCTCCAGCCAGAACATCAACAAGCTGGATCGTTGAGTCCCCCAGCAGGAAACGCCGCGCCGAGCCCGTGGTCACAACGACTTTGATCGCAAGAGCAGCTGTACCTACACCACTGATATCTACCTGAGCAAATCGCTGCATGGCACGTTGCATTGCCAGGGCACAAGCCGTTGCCCGAATGGTACTGGAAGTATCGGAGGTGAGTGCGAACGATGCTTCCGTCGAATCGTCAAACCAGCAGGTAATCGCATCCCCACTAAAACCAATCACGCTGCCGCGGTAGCTATCGATCTCCGCCAGCAGCGCGTCGTAGATTTCATTTATCCAGCGCGTCAATTCCTCGGCGCCGCGCTGTGGTCCGAGTGCACGCACCAATGCTTCCGTCATCGGGGTAAAACCGGAGATATCAGCGAAGAGCGCCGCACCAGTGGCATGGTCAGGCAGATCGACGCCACGCGCCAGGGCGAGACGTCGGTCGGTGGGAATATAGGCGTATAAAGATTCCAAGTTGACCTTAATTCAGGAGAGGTGGACCATGCACAAAGATTACTCTTGAAAGAGCAATATTGCCAATGACAGTATTTTACCTTTCATGTAGCTGAGGCGCTGCCGGGAATGTTGAAGCAATTGACGAACTTCCGTTTATTGAGAGCGGGACGCCTGTGGAATGGACCACAAGCGTCCCATTCTCTTCCTTTCTACCGGAACTTGAAATTCAACAGATACGTCTGCCCGTCAATGAACTGAACACTCACCTGCCGGCAGGTTCCCTGCCACGATTTTTCCGTCTTCCAGACATATGTGTAAATTCCTGTTGCGGGGTCATACGTGAGAGAGCTGGATCCGGCAGTCGAGGTCTGCTCAACACTGTCGATTGGGTTTAGGGTATTACACTCGATCTGTCGCGAATGCGGGTATCCGGCTGCTAACACAGCCAGTCCCTGATTTCCATTGAGACTGAACTTGAGCGGGACAGCCCGACCAGCATTCATCTGGTTCATGACCGGCGGATTCTTAACCGGATCGAAGAAGCCCATGAAGTTGAAGATTACCTGGTAGGAGACACTGCCTGTGGCTGTGTTCCCGGCGTTGTCTGTCGCCGTGCAATTGATCGTCTTGGTGCCAACCGTGCTCGTGGAGACGGGGTCACAACTTTGTGTGGCAATCCCCGAGCCACTATCTGTTGCACCTGCGCTGGCTGTGGCAGTGCCGTTCAGAAAAACCGGATTCGGCGAGACGCTGGGAGTCAGGGTCGGTGCGGTCTTATCGATCATGATCGGGCCGAATGTAGCGGTGGCAGTGCCGCCCGCGTTGTCTGTTGCCGTGCCGCTGGCGGTAAACGTGCCATCCGTGCTGAAAACCTGGTCCGCGGGGCAGGAGGCGATTCCACTGCCGGTATCACTACAGGTGAAATGGACGGTCACAGTCTGGTTCGTCCACACGCCCGCGGTGTAGGATGTGCTGTCCGCCTTGGTGGCAGTGGCTGTGATTGTCGGAGGCGTTGAGTCGCCTACGATCGTAAGTGACAGACCGAGACGCTGTGAACTCTCATAAAAATCATCACTTAATTCCAGAGTGTTGCCCGGGCTGACGGGTATGGCGCCGTTGAAGTAGGCATCGACCGTGTACGTGCCCGGCGGCAGAGAGACTTCTCCCAGCGCGGCGTTGCCCTGGAAATCTGCGATCACGGAGGCGGCAAATATGTCCGTGCTGTTATAAACTACAAAAACCACCGACTTGCCACCCAGCGCCCGCCCGGACGAATCGCGGACCACCGCGACGAACGGCGTCGGTTGATTGGCTGAAATGCTTGCTGAGGTCGGTGTGACGGTAAGAGTCGTACTGTCCTTATTGACTGTAAACAATCGCGCGTCATTCGAACCAAGATATTGCGCGTTGCCGGGGAAACTTGCCTGAACGGTATAGTCGCCCGGAGGGATCACAAGCTTCAAGGTTATTGTTGCCTCACCAGATGAATCGGTGAACGCCAGAGCCTGCTGTCCACCGATATTCAGGGACACAAGCTGGTTTGCAAGTGGTTGTCCATCTGATTGCAGTGATAACTGGAAAGTGCTGTCTTTCAAGTAAATCCCATTCGAAGGCGGCGACTGTAACTCCAGCGTCGTCGCAGCAGGCGGCGGAAGCTGTGTGGATTCCTCTGTGATAATGCTATAGTACGCGCCGAGATTGGTCGCCAGAGTGGTCAGACCCGCGCCACCGACTGCCTGCACCATGAACAGGACACCCGAGGCACTCGTACCAGATGGCAGATTAAGCGTGCCTTCCCACAGGGTGAGATCATCAGCATCCTGGACGAGGTCAAGCGGGAGCCAGGTGCCGTGAGAGCTGCTTCCGGGTTTCCCGGTATAGAGCACCCAGACAGCCTGCATGCCTGCCGATCCATCGGCTACGGCATTGACGCTGAATGTCAGGGTATTGCCATCTTCCACTGCGGACGCGCCCAGGATGGTCGGTGCCGCGCTGACCCCGGCAGCCTGAGTCTCTGCTGCACCGTTTGTCCAGTTGGCGGAGAGATAGTAAAGCTGCAGGTCCAACTGGTCAAATTTGCGCAGGGTGCCATCGATGGCGCCGGGCGCGCTCGAGCGGAACTGCGCCGGGAACACGATCAGCCGGGTCGCGCCGCCACTGATCGCGTCGGAGTAGTTCGGCGCCCACGTCTGGGTGGGGTAGAAAACGTCTGTGTTGAACGACAAGTGTGCTGTGGATGTCTCCGTTGTTGGCGAAGAGGTGAGCGGGACGATTCCGTTCAAATCAGTGTAGGTGCCACCGCGCAGAGCCACACCCTGAAGGACGTTGCCCGCCACGTTGACGTTAAAGATCTGCTTTGGATAGATCGGCTCAAATGGATTGGCGACAACCCCATCCGCACCGGAAAGGTATGTGGTCGTAACAGTCGAGCCATCCGAGAGGTTTTCGAGCGTCTTCGTATGCGTGGTGACGGCAGGGTTCAAAACGACCGCTGTGCTGCGCAGCCCGAAGTTTGCACCGGGACCGGTCGTGACCGGGTCGGTAGCGCCGACGATTGAGTTCTCGGTCGGCGGGTTGAGGCGCGCCCCAGGCATATCCACTTTCATCATCGGGAGACCATAGAGCGCCATCTCGACGAGAGTCTTCTGGTCGATGCCGGTTAGTTGAGCCGTTTCTGCCAGATACTGCTGCTTGGCTTTTACGATGGCTTGTCCGACCGATATCGGGCCGCTGCCGGTGCGCAGCTGTTGCGCCATGAGCAGGAAGAGGCGCTCGCCGTATTCGGTCAGTTCGGTATCACCATAGGCATAGCCCGTGGCGGAAATATACGCCGCCGCACCCTTGCGCAGGAAAGCTTTCGCCCAGTCCGGGTCCGGTGAGATGCCGGACAGCAGGTCGCTGTTCGGAATGCTGTAACCTCCGTGACAACCCAGGGCGAGGATCAACACATCGCTCAAATCTGTTGAGGATTGGAGGATCTCCAATGCCGCAAGCTGGGTGGTGTAATCCGCCGCCAGCAGGTTGCCCGCACTGAAATGCCCGGAGAGCATGGCGATGTCGAGATTGCCGCCCAGTAACTTTGTGCGTAGCTCATCGGCTGTCCACGCGCTCGGGTCGGTGGGAGGCAGTCCGGGTGCCTGGATCAGGGTGTCGGCGCTCGAGTTCGTGCCGGCGTCCATTTCCGCTTTGATCGCTACAGCTGCATCACCGACGAAATCATAACCCGTGACTAACGCCGAATTCGGCACGATCACACCATCCGTCTGAATGTAGGCATTGACTGCCGCACTAATATCGGTGGCAGTGTCCACCAGCCGCCCAACTGCCAGGTCGGGCAGCGCCAGCGTGTGTCCGGCTTGTGCGAAGTCCACCTGTGAGCCGAAGCCGTCCTGTCCCTGCACAAGGTTGGTCTTCAACCCCGCCTCGGAAGCTGTAGAGGGCGCGACCGGCACGACATACTCCTTTTCATTGGCAAGACCTGAAACATCCTGCACCTGGAAGAACGGGATGACATCTGCGCCGCCAGCCAGGACGATGTATTCGAGATCCGGGTTTGCCGTACGGTAGGCATCGATCACATTTTTGATCTCATTGGCTACCGTATTCTTGGCTGACGCGCAAGCCAGGTTCGCATCTGCCTGTGCGTTGGCAAAGGCAACGCGCGGATATTGAGAGTCGGCGAGGTCGATTACTACACCGGATACATCACTGCGTCCAGCCAGCGCTTCAAGGTCACTGATTGCATCGTCGAGTTCTGTTGATGTCCCATGCAGACGGCTGGAATCGGTCAGGATCAGCGTTCGATAGGACCCTGAATCGGGCGATCCGGAGATGACTTGCAGCGAATCCGGCACAGGCTGTACCAGACCACAAACCCCGCCCGCGACCGTTACTTCCAGGGTAAATAGAGTCTCGAGGTTATAAGGTCCAACGACGCGTACGTAGAGATCCTCCTGCAGGTCATATGTGTTGCGCTGGATTGTCTGGACGGTCGCATACGGGTCCATCGAAATGCCCAGCAGACTGCGTCGCGCAGCGCTGGAGTACGCGTCCAGGGAGCCGGAGGGCAATGACCCTGAGGGCAGCGAACCCCAAGGCAGGGAGCCCGATGGAAGTGAACCTGACGGCAGCGAGCCAGAGGGCAAGGAGCCCGATGGAAGTGAACCTGACGGCAGCGAACCCCAAGG
>JAICQC010000577.1 GCA_025938055.1 Anaerolineales bacterium
GTTCTGCACGGCGAAAATGGTTACAGTCGCAAAGGCGAAGATATTACCAACGCTTCTTATTATTACAGCCAACCGCGTCTGCGCGTCGAGGGATCTGTGCAAGTCGATGGGATCCAAAACCCGGTCAGCGGGCTGGCATGGAAAGATCATGAATTCAGCACGAGCGTCCTCGACGAGGATCAGATCGGCTGGGACTGGTTCTCTCTGCAATTCGAGAACGGTCAAGCGCTCATGCTGTTTCAGTTGCGCGCGCGCGGCGGAGGAACATCAGATTCCTCGAGCGGAACATTTATCACCGCCGAGGGACTTCCCCAGTCATTGGACAAGAATGATTTCGAGATCACCATCCTCGATGAATGGCACAGCCCACACACAGGAGGTGTCTATCCTTCTGCCTGGCAGCTTCGTCTCACAAACCCAGATTGCATACTGGAAGTTGGCCCATGGATGGCAGACCAGGAAATTCACTTTCCGGCGGTCACGTATTGGGAAGGGGCAGTGCATTCTGAAGGAACTTGTAACGGGGCTCCCACGCGCGGAAATGGCTATGTTGAACTGACGGGCTACGCCGGGAATTTGCCCCTGCCTTGAACGGAGCGAGACCCGGATGTAAGCAAAACCTGTGCGCAATAGTCCAAATGTATATAGAATACGACAAGATTCAGGAGATCGTCGAGCGTGCTGTATCTCCCTGAAGCTGGAATGGAAGATAAGTGATGTCAGACTACGGACATGAGATCAAATTCGGATACTTCCTGATCCCGAACGTGGAGACACCACTGCTTTCGATCGCGCAGGAAGCGGAACGGCTGGGACTTGACTACATCGGGATTCAGGATCATCCCTACCAGAGGCGGTATGTGGATACCTGGGTGCTGCTGAGCATGATCGCAGCTTCCACCTCGCGCATTGGGCTCTTTCCCGATGTCGCGAACCTGCCCCTGCGCCCGCCAGCAGTCATGGCAAAAGCTGCCGCCTCCATCGACCAGCTGAGCGGCGGTCGCTTCGAATTGGGACTCGGCGCGGGCGGATTTTGGGATGCCATCGAAGCGTACGGAGGAGAAAAACGCACGCCGGGCGAATCCCTGAATGCTCTGGCAGAGGCAGTGGAGGTTATCCGCAAAGTTTGGAGCGGTGAACGCAACCTGCGTTTTGAAGGGAAGCACTATCACTTGCGAGGTGCTCATTCGGGTCCTGATCCTGCTCATCCGATCGCGATCTGGCTCGGCGTGTATGGACCGCGCGCCCTTCGTCTGGCAGGAACGATCGCCGACGGTTGGGTGCCGTCTTTTCGGGGTGACCTGCAAAAGATCCGGGAGATGATCACCCGGCTGGATGACGCCGCCAATGAGGCGGGCCGTGAACCCGCCAGCATTCGTCGCATCCTCAACGTGCAGGGGACGATCACCGATAGCGAGTCGCGCGGCCTCCTCCAAGGGCCCGTCGATCAGTGGGTGGATGATCTGACCAACCTGGCGTTACGGTATGGTTTTGACACCTTCATCTTGTGGGCGGAGGGCGAAGACCAACTGCCGCGCTTTGCAGAGGAAGTTATCCCCGCGGTGAGAGCACAGGTGGCAGTCGAGCGTGCCTGACCAGACGAATTTGCGGATGGCAGTCGCAAATCGGCACTCCAATTGTGCATCGTGCAGGAACTGCAGGGATAAAGCCCCCCGCGTTAAAAAATGACCCAGCGGTGGTGAAACGCAGTATGATTCATCTGTGTTTTTCACCACCGGAACGTTTTAAATCATAAAGAGGACAGAAAACCCTATGTATCATCGCACTCGCTGGACGCCTGAAAAGATCAAACAAAGACTCGAACTCATCGCTCCGCTGGTCTACCGAAAACAGACATCATTGCCATCCTTTCGCTATCTTGAACTCGAAAGCGCTCTTATTCCACCGCCCGTTGGGGCGGATGTGGACGACTCTGGTTGGAAGGAGATCCGCGCCTACGAATACTGGGGCAAATGGACACAGAACTTCGTCTTGCGAACCTCATTTCAAATCTCCGGCGACTGGGACACAAGTCGACCCTTTGCTCTGTCCCTGCCCTTAGGCGGCGGGGGCGATTTCAGCCATCCCGAAGCATTGGCATATATCGACGGCGATCCGTACGCCACATGTGACCGCCACCATCAGGAGATCTTGCTCAAGCCTGAATGGGCGGATGGAAAAATACATACCCTTGCGCTGCACGGCTGGACGGGTCTGGGCGACTCGCTGAAAGGTGACCTGTTCACCAAACTTTATATGCGGCAA
>JAICQC010000121.1 GCA_025938055.1 Anaerolineales bacterium
CCACGCCGAACAACAGGTCGGCGAGCGGTGCATCCTTGCTGAGCACCGCCCTGTTCAACACGGAACCGGCATCGCCGCTTTGCAGGAAGACGACCTGTGCGTTGTTGGCAGCTTCAAATGATTTGACTACCTCTTCACTGATTGCAAACGAATCGTGCGTCATGATCGTGATGGTCTGAGGCTCACTTGATTGAGGCGCACAGGCGGCAAGAATCAAGAGAAGTACGAATAAAGCGTATTTCATATTTTCCTTTCGTTCAAACGCGGCGGTGAACGACAAGCAGCAAGCCCGATCCAATGGAAACGGAAGCAGTCTCGCCAAGCATCTCGTTGCTGACGCCGCGCGTTTTATCGGGGTAGAGAGTTTCTTTGCGGAGTGGCCACTTAAGATTTTCGGTCTGAACTTCTGTGACCGCGCCCTGCCAGGGAATCAATGAAACAAGATCGCCGCTGCGTCCGTGGACGTGAACCTGATCACGACAAAGGAGGATTTCCTCTACTCCATCATCCAGTCTGGCGTCGAAAGTTGAAAGTCGAAGGTTGGAAAGAAGGGCGATGTTGGCAAGGGTTTGATCCAGCCTTCCGCCAAGTGCGGCAACGATGATAACCTGCGCAGGCTTCAGCTCGATGGCACGGCTGATGGCAAGCTCAAGGTCAGTCTCGTTCTTATCGTGAGAGAATGATTCGATCGAAACACCATCTTCTTTAAGTTTCCGCAGCTGTTCCCGGTCGGCAGAGTCCATATCGCCAATGATGAGGTCCGGTGTGAGGTCGAGCGCCAGTGCATGACGCGTACCGCCATCCGCACAGATGATGTAATCACCGCGCTGAATGAGGAAACGGGCTTTGTCGAGGTCGGGAAGTTCGCCGTTGGCGAAAATCACAATGCAGTTCATAGTAGTTATGTTTTCATGGTGCTTCGTCTGCGGGCTGACGAACAGGCGACGCTAAAGCGCCAACCTGTTCAGCGCGAAGCTGCAAAGAAAAATCCTCCAGGGCGGAGGATGATGGATTGCAAGTATATGTTCCCTCCGCCAGCATGATCTGGATCAGGTAATTCGGGTTGAGCGCGGCTCGCTCCTCTCAGTCCCGCAGCGTGGGACACCCCGTTGAATTGTTCTTACAACTATACTCTACTTTTGGAGGATGTCAATTCGAAAATAGCCACGCTTCGTCTGCGATCGTGCTGCCTGGGCAGCATTCACTCCGCTCAGCGGACGCGGCGGCGCCACTCTTCTTTCATCTGCAATTCGCGCGGGCTTAAGCCTGAATCCAGCGCCAGGAAGTCGGTGAGCAGACGGTTAAATCGGGTCGCCTCGTCGATCATCGGGAAATGACCCGAACCGTCCAACTCGATCTGGTGAGTCATTGACGAAAGGGAATATTCGCCGTTAGGTGTGGTAATCGCGGGGTCCTTATCACCATATACCAGCAGACAGGGAATATTCAAGGCGCGGAAACTGCTGAAAATATTGTTTGTCTGCAATCCAACCATGGAGTCGGCAATCGCCTTGACATCTGCCTTGGAGGCATCCGACAGGGCAGTGGTCGCTTCGGGAGTGCGGCTGGACAGCCAATCGGTCAGATCGACCAGTGTCGTCGCCGACCGCAAGCGTGCGTTGACTGCCTGGTAATCCAGCGGGCAGCCGATCGCCATCACGCGATCCACGCTCTGGGGGAAGCGGGTGGCAAAGGTCATACCGACCAGCCCGCCCAGTCCGTGACCCACCAGCGCAATCTTGCCAATTCCCATCTCGTGCAGGAAGCGGTCGAGCAGGCTTGCCTGTTGTTCAAGCGCATAATTCAGTTTGTTATGCGTCGTTTCTCCAAAGCCCCACAGGTCCAGCGCATAGGCGCGATAGGAGGTCGAGGTGACCTGCATGGCATTGATCCAGTACCGCCATGAGCCAACCCAGCCATGCAGGAAGATGACCGGGCGGCCGCGTCCCAGCACCTCGTAATGCACAATGGAACTGTCGAGGAGAATTGCGCTCAAAAGTTACTTTCCAAACTTCACAAGAATCGCTTTCACACGGGTCGTCAATTGATCGGGGGCAAACGGTTTTAGCAGATACTCCTCTGCGCCAGCCTCCAGCCCCTGCTGGATTTCGCTCTCCTGTCCTCTTGCGGTCAGAAAGACCACAGGTATATCTCGAAGAACAGGATCCGCTTTCATTGCTTTGCAGGCTTCATAACCGGTCATGCGCGGCATGCGAACATCCATGATGATCAGGTCGGGGCTGACCTGAGGCGCCAGCGCAACCGCTTCCTCTCCATTGGTCGCAACGAACACTTCGTGCCCGGCGAACCGCAGGGTAAAAGCGACCAGGTCGCGGATATCACGTTCATCTTCTGCAATCAAAATCTTCGCCATTGAATCCTCATTGTCTTTCGTAGATGGGCAACGTGAAAGAGAACGTACTGCCATCACCCGGTACACCCGAACTCTTCATCCAGATGCGTCCCTTATGCATTTCGACAATTTGCTTCACGATGGAAAGCCCCAGCCCAGTACCCGGTGTCGCCAGCACCAGCGGGTGTTCACCGCGATAAAACCGCTCGAACACGCGCGCCTGGTCCTCGAGCGAGATGCCCACACCGTTGTCCTTCACATCCACCTGGACTTCCTTGCCACCGTTGGGGGTATGGATGCGTACATTGATAGTCCCGTTCTCGGGAGTATAGTGGTAGGCATTGTCCACGAGATTACCCAGGATCTGGCGAACACGCTCTACATCGCCAAAGACATGCGGAAGTTTCTTCGGCGCATCCAACGAGAGCGCCATAGGTCTGTTCTCTTCCTGCGAACGACGCAGCACATCGCCGATGACGTCCTCGGCGATCTCGCGCAGATCGAGTGCTTGGGGCGAGAGAGTCACGCGCCCCGATTCGATCCGGGAGACATCCAGCAGATCGTTGACCAGAATATTGAGGCGTTCCGTATTGTTCTTGATGATATTCAGGAAGTGGGTCTGGTTCTCGTTGACCGCACCCGCTGCGCCCATCAGAAGCACATCCACATAGCCGCGAATGGACGTCATGGGCGTGCGGAGCTCGTGGCTGACTGTCGCGACGAATTCAGACTTTAGCCTGTCCACTTCCACCTCGTGCGTGATGTCACGGAAAATGGAAACGGTACCCAGGAAGTCATTTTGGAAGATGACCGGCGCGAGGTGCACCAGCACAATACGACCGTTTTCCAGGTCCAATTGTTCCGCGAACGTATCGCCCGGTTCATACGAAATGGGACCTTCAGACCAGTTCCGAATCGTCTCCATCCATGTGCTGGCAGATTTTCCGAACAGCCCGCCGAAGACATCCAGCGATTGACCAATCACGCGTCCCGGCTCCAGATCAAGGATCTGCGCCGCGGACTGGTTGAGGAACGAAATGCGATTATTGGGACCCGTGACCAGTACCCCATCTGCAACGGCTTCCAGGATTGCCTGCGAGCGGCTGGCGTCCTCCTGTTCACGACGCAGCATGCTTCCCAGGCGCTCTGCCTGGTCGCGGATGAGTTCATATAAATGGGCATTGTTGATGGAGACAGCCACCTGCCCCGCAATGGCTTTGACCATATTCAAAAGCTCGGGACTGAAGTAATTCGGTTTGCGGTGGAAGACCATCAACACACCGATCACATCCTCGGCAACCAGCAGCGGCATGGCAATCGCGCTTCTGTGTTCACGAGAGGAGGCGCTCGTCTTCACCCAGCGGGTGTCATCAAACAGGTCATGAATGAGAGCGGGCTCACGGCGCTCCACCACCCAGCCAGCCAGCCCTTCGCCGATCTTAAGTCGGAAGCCGCGTCCCTCCGCCGCGACCTTGTCGGTGAGGTAACCATAGCCCGCCCGGTAGTGCAAGAGATTATCGTCGGCATTGAGCAGCATGATCGTTCCCTGCTCGGCACCGATCGCGTCGTTGAGCAGCGCCAGCGTGCGGTTCAAGGCACGGTCCAGGTCGAGGCTCGAGGAGACTTCTGTGAGAATGCGCAGCAAGGTCTCTGTGTTTTGCTGTTCACGCTGCAACTGCGCTGTCCGTTCAACCACGCGCATTTCTAATTCGCGCGCCAGGCGCTCCGTTTCATTGAACAAGCGTCCGTTCTGGATGGCGACCGCCGCCTGGTTTGCCAGCGTGCTGAGGATCTGCAGGTCATCTTCTGTGTAGACGTTCGAATGATAGCTTTGCGCGGAAAGCATACCAATCGTTCTTCCGCTCAAGGTCATGGGCACCGCCAGGATGGACAGCGGGGTATCTGCCTTCCCATAGACCACGCTATCCATCTCTTCCACCGTTTCGGCGCCCTGCAGCAGCATGGGCTGCCCTGAGGAAATGACCTGGCCGCTCAAGCCCTGATCGCGCGGGATGCGGGTGATCGGTGCGCGCTTGTCTTCATCCACCAGATAAACACCTTCGATCTCATTGGTCTCTTCATCCAACAGACTGATGACAAACGACTCGACCGGCATCAATCGCTGGGCAGCTTTGTGGACAGCCACATAGATCTGCTCCGGATCAAGGTTGGTACTGACCTGGTAGCTCGCTTGATTCAGAACGGAGAAACGCGCTGCCGTCGAAAGCGTGGACTGGTACAACCGTGCATTCTCCAGCGCAATCGAAGCCTGGTTGGTCAGCGTGCGCGCAAGTTCGATCTCTGTCAGGCTAAAACGGACTGCCCGGTTCTGATGGATGAAAATCAGCGCACGCAGGTTGGCACTGCTCACAAGCGGCAGAATCAGCAGCGACTTCGTCTCTTTGCCCAGCAGGTTGTTCAATGAAGCCAGGTCTGATTCCGCGCTGACGTTATCGGTGGTGAACACGCCCAGCGACTCCTGTAATCGCTGGAAAATCGGCGCCTCCGGCAATTGCTGTGGAAGCCGGCTGTTGGGCTGCGGCAGGGCATATTTCCAGATGGCATTGCCGCGCTCGAGCACGACCACCGAGGCGCTGGCCGCATTCAACGCGTCGATCAGTTCCTGGGCGGTCAGTTGCAGGATTTTGTCCTCGTCGAGCAAGCCACTCAAGGCAGACGAGAATCGATTCAGGAGGCCCAGGCGCTGTGAGCGCTGATCCAGTTCCGTGGCGCGGCTCAGGCTTTCCTTGAATAGACGGGCATTTTCCAATGCCACAGCTGCCTGGCTGGCAAAGGTGGTTCCCACCTGCAAGTGTTCTCGGTTATAGAAATGTGACTGCCATTTCTCAAGTGCAAGTACACCGATCACTTCATTCTTGGAAATAAGCGGCACTCCCAACCAGGAGAGGCGCGGCGCTTCCAGTGGCGGGAAGCGAGGATCCTGACGCACATCGCCGACCAGGATTCCCTGCCCGGTACGGATCATTTCCTTGAAAAGGGTGCTGTCCTCCACGGCAATGGTCAAGCCGAGGCGGCGTTCCATATCCGGGAAACCGCGTGCCGCAGAAACGACCAATCGGTCTTTTTCACGCAGCCATAGGGTGGCGGTGTCGTAACGAATAACCGGTTCCAGTTGATCGAGGAGAGATGCAATCAGTTGATTGCTTTCCAGGCTTGCTGTGAAGGTTGTCGCCGCGTTGGTAAGCGCTTCCAGCTGCGCGGCTCGTTCCTGTGTTGTTTGCACCAGCCGCACGTTTTGAAGCGATAGCCCAACCTGCTGCGAGAGGGAAAGCAACAGGGTTTCGTCTTCGGGAGTAAAAGCGCCAGGCGTATTGAAATTATCGAGCACGAGGACGCCCACCGATTGTTCGCCCAACTGGATCGGGATGAGCAGACTCGAAACAGGTAGACGCCCGCCAGTTGCCTGCCGGTAGAGCAATAATCCTTCGGTTGAAAAGACATAGTCACGCGTGAATTGCACTTCATCCACGCGCATCGGACGCTTCGACTCAAACACCTGCCCCGGCAGCGATTCACCCGGACGATAGCCAATGCGTTTCATCGTTTCATTATCTGCGTAGCCCGACACAGCCTTCGGCACCAACTGACTCGAGGGTTCGTCCCAGACCAGCACCACGCCCGCGTGTGCCGCATACAGGGCACGTCTGGCGCTTTCAAGCAGAGCCCGAACGATGCGCTCTGGATCGAGCCCGCGCAACTGGCGGCTGAAGTCGAGCAAAAGGTTGACCTCCTGCAGGCGGCGGCGTGTCTCGTTCAGCAGGGAGATATTTTGCAGAATCACGGATGTCTGCCGCGCGATCTGGTGGTACACCTGCAGGTCCTCATCGGTAAACGAAGGCATCGGCTCCGGGCTGACAGCCAGCATCGCGGCAACCGCCTTCTTGTCGATCTTGATGGGCAGGCAGATGAGCGACTTGACGCGCAGCGCGGAGAGCAGGGGTGTGTCGCGCCATTCCAGGTCCTCGTCCAGATTCGAGATCAGGATGGCTTCGCCGCTTTGCAAACAAGCCCGCAGCGGATTCCGTTGCCCAAACAGCGCCTCCGGGCTGGTGGCGCGCGGTACGTTCCCGAGCACATGGATGAGCCGCGGACCCTCGTGCGTTGCTTCTGCCACCATCGCCACCGACATGCCCAACTGTGTGAGCGTCTCGCGTCCCAGAGCCTGCAACGCGGAAGAGGCATCCAACTGTCGGCTCACTGACTCGGTGATGGCAAGCCCGGCTCGAACGCGTTGACTGCGTTGATTCAAGTTTTGGATGGCAATGGTCTGGTCCAGGTCCTTGCGCAGGAGAATGGGCAGATCGTTTTGCGTGAGGCTGATGAGTCGCTGCTGTCTTTGCATTCCAGAGTTCAGCGAATCCACTTTTGAGCGGAGTTCGGTGAAACGCAAATGGTTGGCAATCACAAGAGAGGCTTGCGCGGCGAACGACTCGAGTGCTTCAATCGTGGCGCGGTCGGGGCGCAGGCCATCGCGCGGTGCATCAAAACTGATCAGACCCAGCGGAGCGCCCTGTTCATCTTCGAGCGGTGTGATCAAAAAGTCATCGGGGTCCCAGGTATCTGAGGACTTTCCCGTCCTATTCGCGAGATCCAGGGTGACCATGTGAACATCCGCCGGGATAATGGGCGCCTCATCGACCGGGATGAAATAGGAACGGCTGATGCGGAACTGCGGCTTGAGCATCTGGAGAATGCTCGTTAGTGGCTGCTTGCGCGACATCAACTCATTCAAGGTTTCGGGAGGAAAACCTACTCCAGCGATGCGACGCAGCAAGCCTGTTTCCCGTTCATAAATGCTGATCAACACTGCCTGGAAGGGAGTTGCTTCTCGAACGCTGTTGGCGATGATCCGCAACGACTGGTCAAGCGGTTGTTCAAAGTTCAGGACGTGGCTGACCTCGGTAAACTTGGTCAGCGCTTCAGCTCGGCGGCGTAAAAATTCGGTATGCTGGCGTTGTTCCTGGTAGCGCCGCACATTTCCGAGCGCAACCGCAGCCTGCGAGGCAAGCGTTTGTATGACTTCAAGAGCCGCCTGGTCGAAAAACCCCGGACGCCCCGAATGCAAGTGAATCAACCCGGCTGTCCTCCCCTGGCTGAGAATGGGAACGATCAGGGCTGACCGAACGCCATCATGGATAGGCGCGTCGTCACTCAATAAATAGTCAGCAATCAACTGTGGGTCGCCGGTCTCGATTGCCTTTTGATCAAGCGGTGAAAACGTTTTGGGGAGAGGGCAGCCGAGGGAAAGTGTAACAGGCGGCGGGTAGGAGGTTGAGTCCGTATCAAAGAGCAGAATTGCCCCACACTCCGCCCGGGTCGTCCGCAGACTTTCATCACGCACCACGTCGAGGAGAGATGGCAAGTCCACCATCGAATTGAGTTCCCGGCTGACGCGCGCGATCGAAACCAGTTGTTCCACGCGGCGCCGGAGGCTCTCATCGGTTTGGGAGGAGCGCGTCTCATTTTCGATAGCGGCTGCCAATTGGCCTGCTGCCGTGGATATCACTTGCAGGTCATACGTGTTGAAAAATTCCGTTTTACGGCTTCCCAGCATGAGCTCGCCCAGGCTGCGGTCATGGACGACCAGCGGAACGATAATCGCTGATTCCACTTGAAGGATATTGACCAGCGGCCTGTAGACTGGCAGAATGTTGCGGTCAAAACTTAAGCGCCCTGAAAGATAAGGTTTTTGGCTGCCGGAGACCGTGTGCCGGTATTGAGGATCTTCCACATGCAGACGCGCCAGGGCATCTATTGCCTCCTCAGAGGCGCCCACGACCGAGTCGCGGTGCAAACGCAATTCACCGATCTGTTCATCCACGAGAAAGATTGCCGCCAGGTCACTTTGAAAGAGGTGGGCTAGTTCCTGAGCAGAAAAGCGCAGGACTTCATCCAGTGTCGCGGTGGAGGCAGCCAGACTCGCAATGCGGCGCAAAGCATCCGAACGCATAGCGCGCTGACGGGTCCGTTCGACAATAAAGGAGTTTTCAATGATCCCAGCCGCCTGATCGGCGACCGTGCTGATCAAACGCAGTTCCGTATCGGAGAATTCCGCGGAAGGCTGCTGATGATTGGAAAGCTGGAGGTAACCCACAAAGCGGTCGCCCGCGACGAGCGGCGCGAGCACCGATTCCCGCAGGCTGGCTGCCTGTGCAAGGTTTTGCAGACCCAGCTTCTGCCAGGTTTCGTCCTGCGCGGCGGTATGTGTGACCATCAACTTGTGTTCGGATAAGATCGCCTCGGCCGGACTGTCGCGTTCGATGGTTGTGCGATAAATCTCTACGATATGGGTTGGCAAACCTTGGAATGGAATGTGCCCTTCGAGCGTCCGCTTGTTTTCGTCATATAAAAGAAACCCAAGAATATCCACGGAGAAGAGCGGAGCAATGGTTTCCACCAAACGGCTGATAAGGTGGGTGTAATCCTGAGAGGCACTGAATACCTGGGCAAGATTGGCAAGGCTGGTCAACTCGGCGGCGCGGCTCTGTTCACTGGCAAACACCAGTGCATTGCGGATGCCGTAAGCGGCTTGCGTCGAGACGAGCTGCACAAGGTCATAATCATGCTGTCCCAGCACACCAGAGGATAAATGACCGATCTCCAATGTGCCTACCAGTCGTTGATCGGCAAGTAGTGGCACACCCAAATAGGACTGCACCGGTGAACTGCCGTTCATTTTGGGTAAGGCAGGGTCAGGGATCTGTGTATCAGGGACGAGCAAAGGCTTCTGGCGAGTGTGCAGCATGCTGGTCAGTCCGCCAAATTGCGAATGGGAGGCGCGAACTGAGCGGGAGGAGCCGGATGATTCCAGTGTGTATGGGATAAGAGCCTGCGCGGTTTCATCCCAGACCTTGACTTCCAACACATCCGCGGGGACGAGGTGTGAGATGTTCAGCAGGATGGCGTATAAGGTATCCTCCAGGTCTAAGCTGGCAGATACATTCGTGCCAAAATCTGAAACGACCCTCAGGATGGAAGAATCGGTACTGACTTCATCCAGGCTTGTGGAAAGCTCCACGCTACGCATGGAGATCAGCATTAATGGATAGGGTCCGGGGATTTGATAGGAAGTTGCATCTGTAAGCCGCCCTCCCACAGAGAGTCGCTTCTGCCCCTGCCGCGCGCATAAGTTAAGGAAATCTTCTGCAGGACGCGCCCGGCGGATCAATCGTTCCAGGTCGGGTTGTTCCTCCTCGTGCACGCCAAACCACTCACGTGCCAGGTCGTTGACATATTCGACTCGCCCACCCACCTGGACGATCAACACAGCTTCATTTAATGGAGATGCATCGATGGAGGAAAAAGTGGTTGCGCCTTCAGAGGCAGTCGAGGCATTACGCGGCAACTTGCGTAACCAGATCACAAACAGCACCGGCACAACAAGTGCCAGCGCAAGGATCACCAACGCAAGTCCCACTTCCAACCCGGCAAACATCCTCTAATATCACCTTATCCGCCAGCCGCGGTATCCTGGCGACGAGCTTCCGCCGCAAGTTCAGTAATCTCACGAATATCAGCAAACGAGTGGGCACTCGGTGACACGATACCGACAGACATGGTCATAAAGGGAACCTTTACGGTCGTCCCCTCAGCGGTTGGCGCCTGCACAAATCCCTGCTGGCGGTCAATAAAGTTATAGTGCGTCTGCACCTCGGTATCGAAGCGTTCCTTGAGGCGGTTCTTGATGGCTTCAGCCTTTTCCTCGGTCGTGATGATGATGAAATTATCACCGCCCGCGTGACCGATAAAGTCCGAGGTGGTTCCAAGCTCATCCACGATTTCACCGATCATCATGGAAGTAAAACGAAGCACATCATCGCCAGCCACAAACCCGTAGACATCCTTAAAGGGCTCAAAGTTGTTAACGCGCGCATCGAGTAGCGCCCAGCTTTTTTCGCGGATGATGCGGCGTAAATGATCTTCGATGAGTCGTCCCGCGGGCCGTCCAGAACGAGGGTCGGTTAGGCTCTCCCGTTCCGCGCGCTTGATCGCGCCCTGCACCCGTAGCTTGAGTTCCTCGATGTCGAACGGCTTGGTAATGTAATCATCCGCGCCCAACTCCAGTCCCTGGAGCTTGTCGCTGCGCTCATCCTTCTGCGTCAGGAAAATCACAGGGATATGGCTGGTGCGCATATTGGTGCGCAGATTGCGGCAGACCTCATAGCCATCGATATCCGGAAGCATGATGTCCAGAACGATCAAATGTGGCAACACTTGTTTCGTTTTTTCCAGCGCATCCTTACCGCGCACAGCCACATCGACGTCGAAGTCCATCCCGCTGAAGTAGATCTTCAGCATGTTACCGATATCAAGATCATCTTCCACAACCAACAGGCGGGCTTTTCCCATAAGCAGCCTCCAATCACATGTGCGCCGGGCGCAAATTGCGAGCTTTCTTCGCATTGCGGCGCACGTTTTCAATATGTTGTTCTGTTACTTGGCGTTCGAACGAGCGGAATCCGCTCAAGCGAAAACCATGCTTCTTTGCCATGGCACTGATCTCTTCCACACGTGCCCTTGTCAGATGCTTGCCCAACGTATAGTCCTCGAATCGGCCTTCCAGAGCCAGAGCGATCGTCTCAGCCATGCAGGCATACGCCTTGCCCGGAGGAAAACCAAAATTAAAGTGGAAATCAACGGATCCTGGCACATCGACCATTCCTCC
>JAICQC010000289.1 GCA_025938055.1 Anaerolineales bacterium
AATTCCAGGATTTTTTCTTTGAGCGCGGCATTACATGCCAGTCCTTCGCCGTGTGTGTGACCATCTTTTCCGTCCCACGAGCCGAAAAAACCGCCTGCCTCACGAAAAATGGGAGCGAAAGGCGCTACATCCCAGAGGCTAATGGAGGGGTCAAGCATAGCCTCGGCGCGCCCCGTTGCCACCATATGATAGCCGTATGCGTCGCCCCAGCCGCGTCCGTAAAAACATTCCTTGTGCAGACGTTCAAAAATCTTGAGACGTTTCATCGTGCGAAAACCGGACCAGCTCGTGTAGGAAAACACTGCCTGCTTCAACTCGCTCACAGTGGAAACGTGTGTCCGCTTGCCGTTCCACCAGCAGCCCAGCCCTTCGGCAGCGTATAGAATTTCATCCAGCGCCGGGAAGCAGACCACGCCAACACGTGAAACACCATCGATTTCGAGCGCGATCAGCACCGAGTAGAAGGGGACGCCTTTCATGAAGGACTTTGTCCCATCGATCGGGTCAACGATCCAGCGAAAGGGATTCCCCTCGCCCGCCTTCTCTCCAAACTCCTCCCCAACGATGGCGTGAGAGGGATAGCTCCGCTCGATCTCGCCACGGATGAATTCCTCCGTGGCCTGATCTGCCGCGGTGACCGGAGATTCGTCATGCTTTAGGTCATGCTGGATCCCCTTGTTGTAATGGCTGAGCGTGATGCGCCCGGCGCGGTAGGCAAGCTGGCGTGCAAAGCTGAGATAGGGTTGGAGGTTCATGGCGGTGAATTATATACCCTTGCGAAGACTATGTTGTTTATGAAATAGACTCCAACAACCTCTTCTCTTCCTCTTCCGTCTTCACTTCTCCATTCAGCCAGGCGGCGCGCAGGCGGCGCAGGATCTCCGTGTATTTCGGTCCGGGCGGGATGCCACGCTTCTTCAAATCATGGCCGGTTGTCTTCGGCTTGACATGCCACCACTCGGACAGATATTTGTTCAAAACATTTTTTACCTCTTCATCCTGCGCCGCGCTCGACACGACCTCCAGTGCCTTGATCGAATAGCCTTCCAGCAGTTCCACACATTCACTTGGCTTCAAGCCCACAACAGCGCTTAGGTTTGCGTTAAGGAGGGAAACGGAATGCAGCATCTTCAACAGGTCGGCGGTGAAGTGCAGTCGGTCGTTGATGAATTCGACCTCCTGGTCCGGGAGGTGCATCAGCCACAGCAGCCAGCGCGAGTTCCGGTTTTGCAGGGCAGGGTCATCCGAAGGCAGGGTTTCCAGATGGGAGCGGGCAAAGTTCGCCAGCGAGGGATGAATGGGAGCAAGCAGGTCCAGTTCTTCCAGTCGCTTCAGCATGGAAACAGCATTCGGCTCGTCGAGGATCAGATCGAGTTCGTGGCGGATACGCTGGGCAGACAGCTTTTCAACCAGCGGGCGCGCCTCAGGGATCAGCGCCAGAGTCTCGCCGGCGATCTTGAACCCATACCGTCCCTCATAGCGGACGGCGCGATACATGCGCGTGGGATCGTCGATAAAAGAGCCGGTATGCAAAACACGGATGATCTTATTCTCCAGGTCTTCCAAACCATTGAGGTCATCCCGCAGCTCGCCAAAGTGAGCGCTATCTACCCGGATTGCCATGGCATTGATCGTGAAATCGCGTCGGCGCAGGTCGTCTTCGATTCTGCCGAGCTTGACGGTAGGCAGCGCGGCAGGGTGTTTATACGTTTCAGAGCGCGCCGAGATGAGGTCGAGCGTATCGTGATGAGTTTTCAGGGCTTCAGGCAGGAACCATTTCGCCGTCCCGAACTTGGTGTGAGCTGTCACACCGCCGCCGTGCCTGGAAGACAGGGCACGCGCAAGCATGATGGCATCACCTTCCACGGTGAGGTCAAAGTCATTCAAGCGGCGGCCCAGCACGAGGTCCCGCACAGAGCCACCGACAATGTAAAGAGCCAAGCCGCGTTGAATGGCCTCTTCTGCAACAAGATGCAGGAGTTTCTGTTGGTCCTCCCCCAGCGAGCGCTGGAGGAGTTCTGAAAAATTCTGGTTCGTCATCATTCGACAGTTTGCTGGATCAATTTACTGTTTAATCTTTCGGGTTTGATCATAGGATTGCGGGGCAAGGGCTGTGCCGCCCACCCGGGTCAACTCGTCGCCGAGCGCTGGTGGAAGAACGGCGGCAACGGGCAGTTCACTCTCAGGCGCGGGTGGTGCTGCGCCTTTTCTCTTCCTGTTCCAAAACGATGTACCGCGAAAATTGTCATGATGGGCCGGCAGCATCACGTCATTGAGACTATCGCCGAACAGGTTCCAGGCGATGCCGAAAAGCATTACTGCCAGGGTCGGCGGAAGGAATACCCACCAGTACGTGAGCAGGTTGCCTCCAGGACCCAGCACCCAGTTGCGTCCCTGTGCCAGCATTGTGCCCCAGACCGAATCCCCGCCGATATTAATGAACGTCAGCGTCGCCTGCAAGAGGACGACCCCGCCCACGTCCCGCGCCGCTAGCACCATGGCGGGACCCGTCGAGTTGCGCAGGAGGTGCTTGCGGATGATCCACGAGGGGCTTCCACCCATCGCCCGCGCAGCCTGGATAAACTCAGTCTGCTTCAGGGTAATGACGATGGAATGGACCAGCCGGGCGTATGGCATCCACGAGAGGATGATCAGGCTCAGCATCAGCGGGCTGACGCGCTGGAGCACGTTCTGGATCATCGTCACAGCGATGGGAGCACCCGGAAAGGTGTAAATTTCTCCATCAAATACATAGCCTTCCATCGAAGCGATAGTCGTCGTATAGAGCTGCTGGAAGAAGATCACGCCCGCGATCGCCGGGAACGCAAGGAACGAATCGGCGATGCGCAGCATCAACCCGCCTACAGGACCTCCGATATATCCTGATGCTGCACCATAGAAAATGCCGAATAGCGCCGCAAAGGAGGTAACGATCAAGCCGAACTGGAGTGCGTCACGCGAACCCCAGACCAGGGCGTGGAATACGTCGATGCCGCGCGGCAGCATTCCCAGGATGGCATTTTCGTCGGGAGGCAGGGGGCGCGCTTCGGTGGGCCTGCCCACGCGCATAAAGGGACCGGGAGCCCTCGGATCGTGCGGCGAGAGATAGGGCGCGGAAAACGCCACGAATACAAACCCCAAAATAAGGAGCAGTCCCAGCCAGTTCTGCCAGCGCCGGAAGAATGCATGAGTGCGGCTCATGTCTTCAGGATTCCCTCGCGCACGCGTGGGTCAAGGACCGCCTGCAAAACATCCAGTAAAAACATCAACAGCAGGATCATCACCACGCTGTACATCGCAAAGCCGAGCGCCGCCGAGGCATCGGCGACCCCGCCCATGGCAGCGACGATCACATCTGAGATTCCATTGATGTCATAGATAATCTCGGCAACGAAGACACCCGTAACGATGGAGGTTGCAGACAGCGTCATGCTTGTGAGCGAAGGTGAAAGGATGTTACGGAAGACATGCTTCCAGACCACACGCCGTTCGGTTACCCCGCGCGCTTTCGCCGCCGTGACGTATTCCTTCTTTTCCTCGCCGAGTATCGAGACACGCGTCACGCGCCCGAGCGTCGCCCAGTGATAAATGCTCAGGGTAAAGACGGGCATGGCAAGGTGCCGGACCGCATTCCCAAAGATGTCAGGACGCCCGTTGAGCAGGCTGTCGATGGTGAGCATACCGGTGTAGGAAATAAACGAGCCGCCGGAGAGTTCGAGCCTGTAATTGAGGTCGAGCCTGCTGGGTGCGAACCAGTTCAGGTTGATATAAAAGATCGAGAGCAGCACGATTGCCAAAATGAACGGCGGCGTGGAGGTGCTTAGAAATGCCAGGAACCTGAAGCCCCGGTCGACCATCCCGCTCCGCTTCCATCCAGCCGCTACACCGCTGACCAGCCCCAGCGGGATGAGCAGCAACAGCGAATAAAGCGCCAGTTCCAGCGTGGCAGGCGTGCGCCGCAGGAGCGATGGCAGCACATATTCATTCAGAGAAGGGCTGTATCCCCAGGTTCCTTCAAAGAGTGACTTTGCCCAGAAGAAATACTGCACCGGGAACGGATCACGCAGGTGATATTGCTGGATGATACGTTCTTCGATCGCCTTGAATTGTACGTCTGTGAGCCCGGGAGGCAGTTTCTCAGGCATGTACAGCGTGGCACGCGCCTCGGGCGGTGTGAGCATGACTCCCCCATAAAGCACTATTGTGATCACCAGTAATGATATGGGAACCGACAGAAAACGCCGGATCATAAACTGCAGGAGTGGCGGCATGATGGATCTCCAGGTCAATTTTACCCTCGAACTGATTCACGTCCAACGTATAAATTCAGGTATAATGCGCTCATCCCGCAAAAGAATGCAGGACAATCAGTCATGCTGAACCCGTTGCCGTCCCCGTTTGCACACACACTTGCCTGGTCTGGATAAGGTTCAGTTCATCACGCCTCGAACGGCTCCCAGACTCTGGCGAGCCGTTTTTTATTGGGCTAGCAAACCGTTTCTTTTCCCCGAAGGTTGTTGCCATTATGGAAATAAAACAACTTACCGAAGAAATGAATAGCTTTGTCCGCTCGAAAGGCTGGTACGAAGCGGACAGCAAACGCCCGCAGACGCCGCGCAACCTGGCGATCTCGCTGGCGTTGGAAGCCGCCGAGATCCTCGAGCATTTCCAGTTCCGAGAAACCCCGAAGGATAAAAAGGAGCTGGCGGACGAACTGGCGGACGTCGGACTGTATCTACTACAGCTCGCCTCCGTAACAGATATAGACCTGGAGAAAGCGATCCTGGATAAAATCGAAATTAATAAGACAAGAGAATGGGATGAAGAATGAGAATATCAGTATTTGGCGGTTCACAACCCAGGGAAAGCGACGCAGCCTACGCCGAGGCAATGGAACTTGGCAAACTGCTCGCCGAGCGCGGACACACCGTACTGACCGGCGGCTACATCGGCACGATGGAAGCCGTCTCACGCGGCGCCAAGGAAGCCGGAGGGCACGTCATCGGCGTGACCTGTGAGGACATCGAGACCTGGCGCTCTGTGAAAGCCAACGCCTGGGTGATGGAAGAGATCCGCAGGAAGACCCTGGAGGAGCGGCTGCACTCTCTCATCCACGAGTGTGATGCGGCGCTCGCTCTGCCCGGCGGACCCGGCACATTGACCGAGATCTCGCTCACGTGGAACCTGATGGTCGTGGAGTCCCTGCACCGGAGACCGCTCATACTGATCGGGGACGGCTGGCAGTCCGTCTTCGGTCAGTTCTTCAAAGGGCTTGACCCCTACGTGCCCGCACACCAGCGCGAGATACTGAGCTTCGCAAAGGATGTGCAGACTGCTGTGAAGATGCTGGACTAATTCCGTCATTGCGAGGGCGGCAGCCCGAAGCAATCTCTTATGATCGAACAGGAGATTGCTTCGTCGCAACCAGCGCTCCTCGCAATGACGATAAAGGACGAGGAAAAATGGCTGAAGACAAATTACCAACAAGAGCGGAAGACTTTGCAGAATGGTACAACCAGCTCGTCATCAAGGCGGACCTGGCAGATTACGCCCCCGTGCGCGGCTGTATGGTCGTCAAGCCTTACGGCTGGGCGCTATGGGAAAATATCAAATCCTGGCTGGACGCGGAGTTCAAGAAAACGGGTCATGTCAACGCGGCGTTCCCAACCCTGATCCCTTTGTCATTCTTTGAAAAAGAGAAGGAGCACGTGGAAGGGTTTTCGCCTCAACTGGCGGTCGTCACGCACGGCGGCGGCGCGGAGCTCGAAGAAAAACTCGCCGTTCGTCCCACCTCCGAGACGATCATCGGATACATGTATTCCAAATGGATCAAGTCCTGGCGCGACCTGCCTGTGCTGATCGTGCAGTGGGGCTCAGTGCTGCGCTGGGAGATCCGCACCAAGCTCTTCCTGCGCACGGCAGAGTTCTACTGGC
>JAICQC010000399.1 GCA_025938055.1 Anaerolineales bacterium
ATCAGCTAACGGTGACTGCCAATAAGCACGTGAAGAAGGTCCGCTGGTAGGCGGAAAAATCGAGCAGGTTCGAGGCAACGGGTGCAGCGAAAGTTCCGTCTGACCCGCTCCGAAGACTTCAAGCGGGTGCGGCGTTCCGGCAAGTCCTATGCCCACCCGCTTGTTGTGTTGATAGTGCAGTCTCATGATAAGCGAAGCAATCCTGCGGATAAGCGAAGCGCTACACCTGCCCTGGCAGGCGGTGCCGGGGCAGTCCCGAGTGCTTTTGGCGGGAACCCTGTGGGCCAGCCGCGTGTAAAGGTCGGGGTAGCGGCAGGCAGAACGGTGGGAACCGCTGTTTATCGGAACCGTGCCAAGCGCCTCCTGCGTGAAGCGATGAGGCCCCTGATCCCGAATATCGCATCGGACCTCGACTTGATCCTGATCGCCCGCCCCGGACTCGTGACCGCCTCCCTGGAAGAAACCCGCCAGGCACTGCTCACTCTTCTGCAGCGTGCACAAATCTTGATCCCTCTGAATGAATCCTGAAGCTCATTCGCACGATTATCCAAACGAACCGCGTCTGCGGGATATGCCACGTACGGTCGGCAATTGGCCGCGTATAGCTATCCTTGCGTTGATCCGTCTGTACCAGAGCACCATTTCGCGCGGTTTGCCTGAAAACACCTGCCGGTTCTATCCATCTTGTTCACATTACGGGTATCAGGCAGTCTACAAGTACGGAGCCATCAAAGGTTCGCTGATGGCGGGCTGGCGTGTGCTGAGATGTAATCCGTTCAATCCCGGGGGCTACGATCCCGTCCCATAGGAGCCTTATCTTTTCAATGAGAAAGAAATTCGTATTTATACTCGTAATCTTGCTGGGCGCTGTCCTTTTGAGCGCCTGTACAGGTGGACCCGTACATGGCACCACCTGGCCCGGATTAACCACAGACGGGGACACGGCGTATCTCGCCGATGGTCCCTTTGTATATGCCATCAACTTAAGTGACGGAAGGGAAATCTGGAGATTCCCTAGCGAACGCGACGCTAAATTAGCTTTCTATTCCCCTCCGGCAATCACACCAGATGGACTCGTGATCGTGGGCAGCGCCGGAACCGAGTACCCTCTCATCGCGCTCGACCCTGGTGACATCAACCAGGAAACCAATTCACCCGTCGAAGCGTGGAGATTTACCGGTGCCAGAGACCACTGGAGGGCTGCGCCGCTTGTTCTAGATGGCAAGCTCTTTGCTGCCAATTCAGATGGGAATCTCTATATCCTGGATTTGCAGGATGGACAGTCTGTCAAAGATGCGACCGTGGTCAACCTGGACGGACGTTTGTGGTCCAAACCTACAACCGATGGGGAGCGCGTCTACGTCACCTCCCTCGATCATAGTGTGGTTGCAGTGGATGCGAACACCTATGAGGTTCTCTGGCGAGAGAATCTTGGCGGTGCTGTTCCGGGGTCCGCAGTGCTAAGTGAAGACGGAACGTTATATGTAGGTTCACTGGCATCACAACTCGAAAAGTTTGACCCCACCACAGGAAACCACCAGCCTGTGATCGATGCAGAAAACTGGGTGTGGAGCACACCGACCCTGGATGGTGATACACTTTACTTCAGTGATGTGGATGGCAATTTCTATTCACTCGATGTAGCAACCGGCGACCTGAAGTGGACCGTGAAACCAGATGGTCCCATCACCGCCAGCCCGCTCGTTCAGAACGATCATGTTCTGCTCGCGACAGAATCGGGTTCAGTCTTCGCGGTGGACCGCGACGGTAAGGTGCTGTGGTCCGAGGAAATTGGCGGTAAGATCTACACCACACCTGTTGCCGCCGGAGATACCATCCTTGTGGCTCCGTTGGAAACGGACTTCTACCTCGCTGCGCTTGACGAGAATGGCCGCCAGATTTGGACATTCACCCCCGGTGAGTAAAGGAACGTTATGAAAAATAAAACTGCCAACCTGCCAGCGCAAAGCCCTGTGCCTGCAGAGATGTCTCAGGGCATGTTGAAGACAGTGGGCATTGCTGCCTTATTGGGGCTTATCATCTGGCAATGGAATGCTTTCATTACCATCTTTGTCAATGTATTGATATGGATCTATGATGTTGTCGGAAATAACTTTGGGCTGGCGATCATCCTGTTCACCATTCTGATTCGTATTATTACCTGGCCCTTGAACGCCCAACAAATGAAGAGTGCAGCTGCCATGCAGGAATTGCAGAACGACAAGGAATGGCAGGCTGTCCAAAAGAAATATGCCAAGGACCGCGAAAAACTTGCCCAGGAACAGATGCGCTTTTATCGTGAAAAGGGCATCAATCCTTTTGGCTCGTGTTTGCCAACGCTGATCCAGTTTCCGATCATCATTGCGCTCTATCAGAGCATTACCCGTGCCCTGGGGTCCACACCGCTGGATCTGCTGAAACTCTCACGCGGCCTCTACTCCTTCCTCGATGCTTCGACCGTGATCCCGCTCAACAGCAACTTCCTGTGGATGAACCTGGGTCAGCCGGAAGGCATTCCCCTGCCTTTCGAGATTTCCTTCCTGCCTTATGGTTTCCCTCTTCTGGCGATCATCGTGGCAATTACCACCTACGTTCAGGCAAAGCTGACCATGCCGGCCTCCCCAAACCCCGGCGACCAGACAGCCGCCATGAGTAGTATGATGAGTATCTACATGCCATTGATGCTTGGCTACTTTTCTCTTACGTTCCCATCGGGTTTATCTGTCTATTTCATTACCAGCAATGTTTTGGGGATCGTTCAATATGCCATGCAGGGCAAAGCCAACTGGCGTAATCTGATTCCCGGAGCAGCAAAAAAGAAATAAGGAGACGGGGATGAATCAAAGGACTACATTGGAAATCATTGCACCAACTGTCGAGGAAGCCATTGCAGAGGGGCTGGCACAACTGGGTCTCACCGCAGACGCAGTCAGTGTGGAGGTGCTGGACGCTGGCACCAAGGGCTTCTTCGGACTTGGCAAGACGCAGGTCCGCGTTCGCTTGACGGTCAACCCCGAGGGTGGTGAAGCGGAGGTTCAAACGGAATCGGTCCCAGCCTCCAGACCTGAGGCGGCACGCGTTGAGAAAAAACCGGAGTTCCCTGCGGTCCAATCTTCTCCTCTGAGCCAGGAGGCAGAAGCCCAGCCCGAGCACGATGCCTTGCTCGACCGTACGGAGTCCGTGGTCTCGAAGATGCTCCATCTGCTCAACCTGCAGGCGCAGGTTTCTGCCAATTATGGTTCCACCGAGCGCGATGGACGTCACAACATCCACGTGGATATCCGCGGCAATGATTTGAGCGTATTGATCGGGCGTCGCTCAGAAACGTTGAGTGCGTTCCAATATATCGCCTCGCTGATCGTGGGCAAGGAAGCCCAGCAGTTCGTGCAATTGACAGTGGATGTGGAAGGCTACCGCGATCGCCGCGAGAAGCAGCTGGTGCAGATGGCAAAGCGCATGGCGGACCAGGTCGTCAAGAGCGGGCGGCGCCAGACGCTCGAGCCGATGCCCTCCGCGGAGCGCCGCATCATTCACATCGCCCTGCGCGAACACCCGGCTGTGAAAACAGAAAGCACGGGTGAAGAACCGTACCGAAAGGTGATGATCCTTCCAAAGGATGAATAGTTGCCAGAAGAGCAGGACGTAGCCCTGCTCTTCTTTTTGTTGCCAATGGTAGTAATGGGGGAAAGAACTGTGAACTCTCACGGTATAATTAATCCATGTCTAATCTTGTCGCTTTGGAACCGGTGGATTATCTCGTGATCGGTCATGTGGCACATGACCTGACTCCGGACGGCCCGCGTTTAGGTGGGACAGCCGCCTACTCGGCATTGACCGCGCATGCATTGGGCTTACGCGTAGGCATTCTCACAGCCTCTGGTCCCGAAACATCGCTTGCGCCCCTGGGGAATATCCCCGTCATTTCTCTCGATTCTCCAAACAGCACAACATTCGAAAACATTTATACAAAAAGCGGACGTATACAATATTTGCGCGCCCAGGCGACACGGATCGATTTCAGCCACGTGCCGGAAGTCTGGCGGCGCGCCTCGATCATCCATCTCGGTCCCATTGCCAACGAAATGGACGCGACGTTGCCGGATGGTTTTTCTCCTACCCTGCTTGGGCTCACACCTCAGGGCTGGATGCGCCAGTGGGACTCGGAATGCCGTGTGTCGCGTGGGGAATGGCGCGATGCAGATACCGCACTCGCCCGCGCTGGCGCCGTCGTGATCAGCCGCGAGGATGTAAACGGTGATGATGAACTGATCGAACAAATGGCTCAGCACACGCGCGTTCTGGTTGTGACCGAAAGTGCCGCGGGCGCTGTGCTGTATTGGAACGGAGACCGCCGTCGTTTCCGCGCCCCCAGGGTAAC
>JAICQC010000446.1 GCA_025938055.1 Anaerolineales bacterium
ATGGGAATGCAATTTCCCAGCGACTATCTCGTCAAAAGCACTGCCGTCTCTTTTGCCTTCAACGACGCGGCTTCCACCGCAAAAGCGCTGACCGATGCCACGAAAGGCAATGAATTCGTCAAGGTTAAAGGCGGGTTCATGAGCGGTCAAACGCTGGATGCCGCGCAGGTCAAGGCACTGGCAGACATGCCGCCGTTGCCCGTCGTCCGTGCCCAACTGCTGGGCGTATTGCAAGCCCCGGCCGGTAAACTGGTCCGCACAATTGCTGAACCCGCTCGTGGTTTGGCTGCTGTTCTCAAGGCTTTCTCGGAGAAAGCGAGCGAAGCGAATGCCGCAGCGTAATCGGCATGTTCATTACGCACATTATAAAAATCTATCTCTATGTAGGAGTACTTAAGCAATGGCTGAAAATCTTGATCAAATCGTGGAGCAGCTTTCCACGCTTTCCGTCCTCGAGGCGGCTGAATTAGTAAAGAAATTGGAAGAGAAGTGGGGCGTTTCCGCCGCCGCTCCTGTGGCGATGGCTGCCATGCCCGGCGCTGGCGCTGCCGCGGCTGCCGAGCCCGTCGAAGAAAAGACTGAGTTCGATGTGGTCATCAAGGATCCTGGTGCCAAGAAGATCGATGTCATCAAGGTCATCCGTCAATTGACCAGCCTGGGTCTCGGCGAAGCCAAAACCCTGGCAGAAACCGCCGGCGGCAAGGTCTTGACCGGCGTTGGCAAGGATGCTGCCACAGAAGCCAAGAAGAAGCTGGAAGAAGCTGGCGCAGCAGTAGAACTCGCCTAAAAAGCTTCGCAGAACCAAAAAAAGACGGCTCGCAAGAGCTGTCTTTTTTGTTATGCCTCTGGCAGTACCTATTTCTCATATGCGCCTGTTGACTTGGAGAGGGAAAATTCCTATAATGGTTGCATCTGGTCTGACCACCATACCACGAGAAAACCATGAAAATACAAAAAATTTCCCACAAAACCCTGGCAGAAACTGCGGCAAGCAAGCTGGCCGCCTCACTCCTGGACGGCAGCCTGGTACAAGGAGGGCAGCTTCCCCCGGAACGCGAACTGATGAGTATGCTGGGAATCAGCCGTGCCACCCTCCGCGAGGCCCTAAAGGCTTTGGAGGAAAACCGCTTAATCGAATCCCGCCCTCACGTTGGTTGGTTCGCGCGAAAGATTGACGAGGGGAATATCATGCATGCCAAGGAACTGGCAAGCAGTGAGGTAAAAGGCCCGACGATTACTCTAGCAACGGATGAGCCTCGTACAGGACCACGTCGCATCCCTGTATCGCCCGAGAAGCCGATCCATATTCCTAATCTGCAGAAAGATCGGCTGGGAACCTTTGAGTTTATTTCATGGTGGGAACGCGAGAAAGTGCAGCAGGCAAAAGTACTCGTGATTGGAGCCGGAGCGCTTGGGAATGAAGTGATCAAGAATCTGGCTTTGATGGGCGTGGGGAATATCTTCATTATTGACTTCGATAAGATCGAAGCCGCAAACCTTAGCCGGTCTGTGTTGTTCCGCGAGTCTGATAACAACCGCAGCAAGGCGGAAGTGGTTGCCGCGCGTGCGAAATCCATTAATCCGGAAGTCCACATCCAATATCTCAACGCCGATGTGACCACGGGCCTGGGTCTGGGCGTCATTCGCCGTATGGATGCGATAATTGGCTGTCTGGATAATCGCGAAGCCCGCCTGGCCGTCAACCGGTTTTGTTACTGGATGAATAAACCCTGGGTTGATGGCGCAATTCAGGAACTCCTTGGCTTGATGCGCGTATTCAAACCGGGCGAGGGAGCCTGCTATGAATGCACTCTTACTGAACAGGCCCTGCGCGACCTTTCTCTGCGTTATTCCTGTCAGTTGCTGGCGCGGCAAAACGTTTTGTTGGGAAAGGTGCCTACAACACCCACCATTGCCTCGATCATCGGCGGCATGCAATCTCAGGAAGCATTGAAGCTGATCCATGATATGCCAGTGGAACCCGGAAAGGTGGTTCATTTCAATGGTTTGACGAATGTAATGCATACCACGGCGTATGTGCCGCGCGAAGACTGTGAGAGTCACTGGGCGTATGGCGAAATTACAGAATTGCCTGCGCGCGCGGAACGGACAACCCTTCAGGACCTGCTTCGCATTGCCCGTTCCGACCTTGGGGAGCAGGCTGTGATCGAACTGGATCAGGAACTCGTAACCTCGCTCGAATGCCGGAATTGCAATACGATGGAACAGGTATTGCGACCCATGAGCGAAATTACGTTTGAAGCCGGTCATTGTCCTACCTGTGGATTGCTGCGGGACGCCCAGTTCACTCATGTCATTACCGGCGATGAGAATTTCCTGCATCGCACGTTGAGCAGTCTCGGTGTACCTCCCCTGCACATCCTGCGGGCGCAGAATGGTCTGGAATATCGATTTTATGAACTCACAGGTGATTTACCCGAAGCACTGCATTTCCGCCACTTCGAACGGAATCAGTCTGAACCACTTCAGATCGGCGAACGTATCCGTCTGAAAGGCGAAGTTCGCATCTTGGATTCAGTTCCTGCCAAGCCCGCGCAAGGTCGTATCCGCATCAAGGATGAGCCTGAAAAAAATCCGGCACCGGTAAAGTCTGCAGATGGAAACATCAACTTCAAGAAAAACAAAAAAGATATAAATAGTGCAAAAAAAGTTTCAGAGCCAGCTTCCAACCGCATTCGTTACACAGGCATGGAACGATCTCCCCGGGTCAACCCAAGGCTTGGGCGCGGTCATGTAAAAATTTGCAAGCTATAGGGCATAAATCATGGCAATGCGCGCAGCGATGATGAACTCAATGAGTCCTATTGACCCTCCACCCATCGTGCGAGAGTCAAATAGCCTGCTTCGCAAGCTGGTTTTACTTCTGCTTCTGGTCAGCGCGGCAGTACTCTGGATGGTCATTTGGTTCAAGCAGGAAACAGGTTTTCCTCTTCTGCTATCCACATTTTTTGTTGATGTAAGCCTGGGTTTGATCGCCGGATTTGGATCAAGATTTTTCTTACGCAATCGAGACTGGTTTCTCCGTTATCTTGTTGCGATCCTGATCGCTGTGATCGGCATGTTCATGATCGGTTCTCTTACCAACTGGGTACTTGGCTGCGGTCCCATCCTGCTGGAGGAAAGGTTTGCAGAGCAGGTACGAGAACTCAGGTTCAACAATGCACTCGGAAATCAGATCCGCTCCCTGAGAATCGGCTCACGCGTATTGTTCGATTTCAGCGAATTGGATTGGGCTGACCCTGTGCACATGGCACTCAGTTTGGTTGTCACTGTCTTATCTCTGCAAGCCTGGCGTCGTACGCCGGCTGTACCTGAGCCGGTCGAGATTACTCCCCTGCCTGCCCCGGTTGCGCCAGCGACCCGATCGAGGCGCGGCAGAAGATCATCTTCCTCTGCAAATGGACGGGCCCGCGTCCGGCGCGCCGAGAATAGCTCCAACCATCTAAGGCCGGGTATCACGAGTTCATCACCTCAGCCAAGAGCCCACTCGAATAACGGGACCCGCTCCACGGTCCGTACAGGAGCGAAGAAAGTTAAAGAACCGACCGTCCGCCCGAAGAAAAAACGTCTACTCCATCGCAAACCCAAAATACAGTTTGCACTGGTCGAAGAACACCGTTGTCCCTATTGTCTGGATATCGTCACTCATAATGATGCACGCGGAGTCAAAGAATGCGAAGTTTGCCATACATTACATCACGCGGATTGCTGGTCGATCACCGGCGTATGCCAGGTTCCACATTTGAATACATAATGGGAGGTTCCAAACATGCCTGATCTGAATGTCACCTTTGTTCTTCCAAGCGGTG
>JAICQC010000422.1 GCA_025938055.1 Anaerolineales bacterium
GTTCGTTTTCTGCGTTGCCCAAAACTCGGCAACAATATCGCCGATCCTTGCATTCGGCATCAGCAGCTTTTCCCGAATTGGGGAAATATCCATGTGCCCGGAGACGATTTTTTCAAGTGGGAAAGACAATTGCTGGTCGCCCATCACGATGGCACCCAGTATCGTTTTCTCGCCGATCAGCAAACGCAGCCGATTTACTTCAAAGCCCGTCTGCGCCACAATGGAATCAGGAAGCTGACGCCATGTCTCGCTGTCGCCGCGCGCGATGCCCACCAGGTCGCTGTCGCGGCCGCGCCCTACGGTACCGATGATCGTGGTGGTCAGCCCGGCAAGCCGTGTCACATTGAAGGGAGGTGATTTCAGATAGGTAGTTTTCCTACCAGCCATGTTTAGTCCAGCCGCGTGCCCCTGCTGGCGGGCGGGATTCCACAGACTGTCCAGAATGGAACGTCCGCTCATTGGGTCGTAGACCTGCGCCACATCTCCTGCTGCGAAGATATCGGGGTCATTCGTCTGTAAATATTCGTTGACCAGGATACCGCGGTCAATCGCCAGCCCGGCTTGTTTCGCCAGATCCACACGCGGGCGAATGCCGATTGCGTAGGCGACCAGGTCACACTTCAACGTTTGCCCGTTCTGCAGGTGGAGGCCGCTCACTTTTCCATTCCTGCCGATCACCTCGACGGCTTCGGCATGATGGTGCAGCGTTACACCTTCCTCTTGCAAACGATGTTCGATGATGAGCGACTCGTGCTCATCCAGGACGTTGCTCCAGTAACGATCGCCGCGCAGCAAGTAATGAACCCGCATGCCGCGCGAAAGCAATCCCTCTGTCAGTTCGAGAGCGGTGATCCCGCCGCCGATCACAACTGCTGTTCTGCCGCGCCGTGCATGTTTCAAGATCTGTTTGGCATCTGCCATGTGGTCAAGCTTGAGCACACCGTCGAGGTCCGCGCCGGGAACCTCCAGGGGCATGGCTTGCGCGCCCACCGCGATCAATAAACGGTCGTATGAAACCGTGGTTCGATCTGCGAGTTCCAGCGCGTGCTCGGCGCGCACAATCCTGGATACTTTCCCTCTGACATAGCGGATTTTCAGCTTGCGGAAATCATCCTCTGTGCGCGGGAACAGCGCCTGATCATGCAGTTCGCCCGTTAGGTAGTATGCCAGCCCCGGGCGGGAATAAAAGCCATACGGGTCATCGCTGATGAGAACGATCTCTCCAGCCTGATCCACAGAACGGATAGCTTCAATCGCCGCGATCCCAGCCACGCCCGAGCCGATAATCGCGTATTTCACGAGTCTCCCTTTGAGAACAGATCTGTCTGCTCAAAGCGCAATACGCCGCGCGGACAGCGCGCCACACATTCTCCGCACGCGAGACACTGGCTATGCTGCACAGGCTCTCCGCGCCAGGCATGCTCACGTACGTCAATGCCAACAGGACAGTTGTAGGTACAAATCCCACACTGCACACAGCGCGCGGAGTCTGGCACAACCTGTCCTGAGGCGATGACCATGTGTTTATGTTTATCCCGTTTGAAAATACCAAGAAATGTCATGTTAAATCAGTCGTTCGAGCAGCAAAAAAGTTACGGTCTACCCCATTATGGGGAAATGAGACAGAATGAACGTCAGATTCTGTCATTAAATAAAACAGAGCTGCCTCCCGGCAGCTCTGTTCGGTTCGTAAAACTCGCTGTTGCGGACCCGCCGTCTTTTAGTACGGCGTGAGTCTTACGAGAGGGGCACTACATTGGCAGCCTGCAATCCTTTGGGGCCGTCCTCGACGGAAAACTCAACTTTCTGCTCAGCTTCCAACTTGCGATAGCCGTCAGACTGGATCGCGGTGAAGTGGACGAACACATCTTCACCACCATCACGACCAATGAAGCCATAGCCCTTCGTGGCATTGAACCACTTGACGGTTCCGACGTAGCGTTCTGACATCTTACAATTCTCCTGCGGTGATTAAAATTTATGCCCGTCCACCTTTACGCTTTCAAAGGCGAACCGGGCACGACGCACGCAAGATTATCATGTCTGTCAGGCAGTGTCAAGACCACCTGTAACCTTTTTGTAAATGACGGCATAACGTGATGAGAAGTGAACCCAGGGCGGCGACCACCTCACTTTGTGTGTTCCGGTGCGGATCACCCTTCGCAATCCATCCGGACCCTCGAACGGCTCCAAGACCATCAGCGACTGCCCCAGCTCGAACGCGGCATGGGCATCCGAACCAACGGTGCCCACCAGCCGATGACTTTCCGCGAACCGGCGCGCCTCCCGGTTGAAGCGCGGCAGCATACAGCGCGAGTTATAGACCTCGATCGCATCCACCTCCGGCAGGATTTCGATCAGGTCTGCCGCGTGCCAGTGCCCGTTACGCCAGCGGTCAAAGGGATGCGAGACGCTGATAAACGCGCCCTGCTCCTTCAGACGGCGGATCGTTTCCCGCGGAGTCAACCCCTTCGGGATTTCCTCAGTCACGAAGGCAGCCAGGAGCTCGCCGCGGGTCGTCATAATCTCCTCTCCCACGATAACAAGATCGGGTTCCAAGGTTTGTGCGGCGCGCGCACCGGCAACGGTATTGTGATCGGTAACAATGACGCGGTCTATCCCCTTGCGCCGACAGGTATCCACCAGCTTCTGCGGCGTGGTGAGGGAGTCCTTGGAGTAAATTGTGTGGCAGTGGGATTCCACTCGCAGATGAGACATACGAAGATTGTAACGCCATTCTCGAGTAGCTATTTGGAAGGTTTTGTTATAAAATTCAGGTCTAATGGACGACGATCCGATTTATAAGAGACCGTGGTTTTACATTGCAGGCTGGCTGGCGATCTTGCTGCTTGTCTATGGCTGGCAGATCCTTCGTATGGGCGGAATTCGAGCAAACTTATTCGAAATTTTCATAGATTTAGCCTGTCTTTTCCCATTACTACTTCTGCTCTGGCTGGCATTCTTTGCTCAGTTCGTCCTGCCGGTTCGTACTTTTCGCGACCGCCAGAAAATATTCGACCGCCTGATCACGTATCTCTTCGGCGGTCACGGACCCGCCTTGTTCATCGAAAACGGTCAGATCAAGGAACATACGGGGGAAAGGCTCAAAACAGGACCCGGCGTACTCTGGCTCGATTCGGCCAGCGCGGCAGTGACGCGCTCTGCAGTTTCCATTATGCAAACCATCGGACCCGGCGTCCATTTCGTCAACAGAGGCGAATACATTGCGGGAACCGTGGACCTGCATGTTCAATTCCAGACCATCGGACCCAAGGAAAGGGATAAACCGTTCGACGCCAAGAAAGACGATCAACCTCAGGAAGAGTGGGATCAGATCCAGGATCGCCGCAAGCAGGTCAGCGCGTTGACCCGCGACGGGATCGAGGTAATTCCGAACATCACGGTTTTGTTCCGGGTCAATACAGGATACCCCGTGGAAGGGCAGCCCGGCTCACGCTTCGGATACCGGATGGGCGTTCGAAGGAAAGACAGGCAGGACGAAGAAAAGGATAAAGAGGCAATCCGCAAGGCAATTCTGGGCGAGGGGATCAACCCCAACGCGGTTCTCGATTCGCCGCGTCGTCGCGTCGCCTGGAATGAGCTCCCTGCCGCACTGGCAGTGGACGTATGGCGTGAGTATGCCGCCAAGTTTACGCTTGACCAGCTCTTCCAGCCAACCCAGCTTGTGCCCCCGGCGCCAGTACAAAGCCCACAGCCCACAGCAGAGGAAATCGATCCGCTCAGCCAGCCGATCCAGGTCAGCGCGAACCGCGACACCATGCAGGAGAGCCTTGCAAGAATGGTGCGTGAGCTTAACCTGATGATGTCGAAAACGATCAATGTCCTGGAAGGCAAAAAGGATGGTAGAGGCAGGCGGGTCGTTACGCCGCAGCCCTTCCCCACAGCGGCACACGTGAAGAGCAAACCCCAGAAGAAGACGGCTCTGGAAGTCATCAACGAGATGGTCAAAGCGCGGCTGACACAGCCCACCGTAGATGTCCTGGATGACAACGGCGTGCGCGGGCAGGGAACGATCGAAAGTGCAGAATATCAGTTGCTGCAGGAACGCGGTCTGGAAGTCCGCGGGGTAAGTATAGGCACCCTGCGCTTTAACCCTGAGATCGAAGAGACGATCATTCA
>JAICQC010000503.1 GCA_025938055.1 Anaerolineales bacterium
ACGTGTCTTCACGAGCACTAGCCTAATGGAACTACAACAGCTTCCGCGCAAACTGGTGATCATTGGCGGAGGATACGTTGGTCTGGAGTTTGCCTCTATCTATGCCAGTTTCGGTTCAAACGTAACCCTGCTGGAGAGGAACGAAACGTTACTGCGGAGCCAGGATCGAGATATCGCAGAAGCCGTGAAAACTGCTCTTGAAAAACGGGGGGTCGAGTTTCTCATGGGTGCGTCAGCACAGAAAATCAATGATCAGGATGACGGGACAATCGTGGAGGTTTTGGATAAGGAGAAGCACCAAAAACAGTTCATGGCAGACGCGATCCTGGTTGCCGTTGGGCGCGTACCCAATACGCTAGGGCTTGGTCTTGAAAACGCGGGAATACAAGTCGATGCGCGTGGTTTCATTGCCGTGGACGAATTCTTGCGTACGTCCGTGCCCAATATTTGGGCATTAGGCGATGTGAACGGTGGTCCGCAATTCACGTATATCTCTTTGGACGATTACCGGATTATCCGTGATCAACTCGATGGCAACACAAAGAAACCGCATTCAACCAAAGATCGTCTACATGTACCTTACTCCATATTTATCCATCCGACATTATCGCGCATTGGATTGTCTGAAGCGGAAGCCCTACAGGCCGGTTATGAATTTCAAGTTGTAAAAAAGCCGGCAGCCGCCGTTCCACGCGCACAGCAACTGCATGAAACAGAAGGTCTGCTCAAAGCAATTGTTGACGAGAAAACAGGCTCCATTCTTGGATGCAGTTTATTGTGCGCCGATTCCAGCGAAGTGATCAATGTGGTGCAGATAGCAATGCAGACGGGCGCATCCTATGAAACCCTGCGCGACAGCGTCTATACACATCCCAGTATGACCGAGGCGCTCAACGATTTATTCTCTCAGGTACAGATAGGAACAGTTCTACTTGCTTAAGGTGCGCACTCGTTTATGTATCTGTATCCCGATCGTCAGAACGAGGAACAGTATGTGACTTCCAGAATATTTACTGACGATCACACGGATTAAGTCATATAATGTCATCAACACGCGGACCACACCCTCAGTCAAACCGTAATAACAGCGAATCTTTGGGTACGTTAACTAGACTAAGAATGAGCGCTTCTCCCGCATAGGATTCATCGACCCCCGGCAAGTTTCACCATACAACCTCATACGATTGGCGAAGCTGTAAAGGAGCAAGAGTTTGTTCGCTATGCCTTTTCCGCAAGGTGAAGCATAAAGGCTTACTGATTAAGGCGCCACAGATGCCTCACATAGCCAAAGCAGACTTGCAGCACAAAGAACCGGATTCGCCACCCCCGTTCCCAGGCATGGTCTGGATCTCTGGCGGTACGTTTCGGATGGGCTCGGCTGACTTCTATCCCGAGGAGCGGCCGGTCCACCCTGTTACCGTGGACGGCTTTTGGATGGATGAACATCCGGTGACCAATGCTGAGTTTGCGCGCTTTGTCGAGGACACGGGCTATGCGACGGTGGCTGAGCGCGCGCCAGACCCGGCGGACTACCCGGGAATTGATCCCTCTCTCCTCGTGCCGGGATCACTCGTCTTCCGACGCCCGCCGCATCGGGTCAGTCTTAGCGATCACCGTGCCTGGTGGGCGTATGTGCCGGGCGCATCCTGGCGACATCCGGAAGGATCCAAAAGCATGCTGGAGGCGCGCGAGGCTCACCCGGTTGTTCATATGGCCTATGAAGATGCCGAGGCGTATGCTGCCTGGGCGGGAAAGACCCTCCCCACCGAAGCAGAATGGGAGTATGCGGCGCGCGGCGGACTGGATGGTGCGAGGTACGTCTGGGGGGATGAACCCGTATGGGAGGGTCGTTTGATGGCGAATACCTGGCAGGGAGAATTCCCCTGGCAAAACCTCAAAGAGGATGGGTACGAGGGCACGTCGCCCGTTGGGTCTTTCCCGGCAAATGGATATGGGCTTTTCGATATGGCGGGCAATGTGTGGGAATGGACCAGCGACTACTTCCGGCCGCGTCATCCTGAGGAGCCAGCGAAAACATGCTGTACGCCGCGCAACCCGCGCGTTGAAGCTCCCGCGCAGAGCGTCGTCTCGGGCTCGCCGGATGCACACATCCCGCGTAAAGTGGTGAAGGGCGGCTCGCACCTGTGCGCGCCGAACTACTGCCTGCGGTACAGACCGGCGGCGCGGCAGGGGGAAGCCGTCGAAACATCCACCAGTCATATCGGGTTTCGCTGCATCGTCCGGGAGTTTCAGTAGGCAAAACTCCCCCCGCTCTTGACGCGCGAGGGGTTTTTTATTCAGAAAGGAGTTCATATGACCACAGAGGAGGCAGGCGGCAATCGTGCTGAACGCCCGAATATCCTGATCCTGTGTATCGATCAATGGGAGACTCACATGGATCTTCCTGAAGATCTGCGCTTCCCGGCACTGGAACGGCTGGAGTCGCAGGGCGTAAGCTTCGACCGGCAATACTGCAGCAACCCGATCTGCACACCCTCACGGGCGACGATGTGGACGGGCATGCATGCCAACCTCACCGGAGTACAGGAGAACACAAACCAGGCCTGGATCAAGGAACTGAGGCATGACATCCCAACCATTGGGCAGATGCTTCGCGACCAGGGCTATTACACGGCGTTCAAAGGCAAGTGGCACCTGTCGTGGCTGGCACATACTGAGGATGCGCTGGAAGAGTATGGCTTCTCAGACTACCAGCAGTGGGGCGAGATGTACGGGTCGCCCCTTGAAGGCGCTAAGCTCGACGGCACGGCGGCCTTCGAGACTGTGGACTGGCTCGAGACGAAAGCCCCTACTCTCGATCAGCCCTGGCTGCTGGTGTGCAGTCTCGTGAACCCCCACGATATCATGTTCTACCTGCCCGACCCGATTGAAATGCCTCCTGGAGGGATGGGACCCCTAAAGACTCCTGAGCAGAGACTCGGCTGGTTTGAACACGAGTGGGATGTCGGTCTGCCGGACAATTTTGACGATAATCTCACGCAGCACCCAAACGGCGTAGCAGCATACAGCAAAGGCATAGATGCTACGTATGGACACGTTCCGGAGGACCGCCCCGATCTCTGGATCAAGCGCCGTAATTATCTCGTCAACTGCATGCGCCTGGTCGACGCGCAGTTCCTGAAAGTGCTGGA
>JAICQC010000071.1 GCA_025938055.1 Anaerolineales bacterium
AAGATTGGGAAGGAAAAGCTGGCCTGGTGGGACATCTACGCCCCCATCGGAAAAACGGATAAGGTCTACTCATTCGAGGAAGCCCGCAACTTCATTCTTGAAAATTTTGAAAAGTTCTCACCGGACCTGGCGGCATTCGCCAAACGGGCATTTGATAACAACTGGATCGATGCCGAGCAGCGCGAGGGCAAGCGCGGCGGCGCGTTTTGTATGGAAGTACAGGCTGTACGTGAAAGCCGCATCCTATCCAATTTCGATGGCTCGTTCGATCAGGTTAGCACGCTGGCGCATGAATTGGGACATGCCTTCCATAACGAGTGTGCCTACCAGGCGAACAAAACCATGCTTCAGCAGCTCACGCCAATGACGCTCGCCGAAACTGCCTCGACAATGTGCGAAACAATCGTCACAGAGGCAGTACTAGCCTCCACGCAGGATCCGCAGGAGGAACTGGCTGTGCTCGAAGCACAGATTGGCGGCGCGGCGCAGGTCGTCGTGGATATCTATTCACGCTATCTCTTTGAGAAGGAAGTCTTCGAGCGCCGCGAACAATCCGAGCTATCGGCGGATGACTTCAACGACATTATGGAACGTGCTCAAAAGGAATCCTACGGCGATGGGCTCGATGAGCGTTACCTGCAAAAGTTCATGTGGACGTGGAAGCCACACTACTATTCCTCGAGCCTGTCCTTCTATAATTATCCCTATGCCTTTGGTCTTTTGTTTGCCACAGGCTTGTATGCCATATATCAGCAGCGCGGCGCGGAGTTCGTGGAGGACTACGTCAACCTGCTGGCATCCACCGGCGAAGATACCGCCGCCAGGCTTGCCAGGCGCTTCGGCATTGACATTACCAAACGCAAGTTCTGGGACGACAGCCTTGCCATCATCGGGAAACAGATCGATCGCTATTCTGAACTGTAACATCTCCGCAGGCTCAATCCAGACTTATGAAAATCCTCTCCATTGATCATATTCAGATCGCCATGCCAGCCGGCGCGGAAGAAAAGGCGCGTGCTTTTTATGTTGAACTGTTGGGCTTTACGGAAATCCCCAAACCATCAGAACTTGCCGGGCGTGGCGGTGTATGGTTCCAGTCTGGAGCTGTTCAACTTCACCTGGGCGTTGACTCCGATTTTCGTCCTGCGCGTAAGGCACATCCCGCCTTTGTTGTAGATACTCTTGATACGCTGATCGAAAACATTCGAAGCGCCGGTTACGATATTGACACGTCCCAACCTGCACTGGATGGCTACAAGCGTGTACATATCTTCGACCCGTTTGGAAACCGTATAGAAATCATGGAGAAACTCAAATGACGAAAGCGCCTCTTGTCACACCCTGGGCTGGCGCCGGCGCTCCGACTCAGTCCACCCTCCGACAACTTATGTCGGACGAGGGGCTGGCTCCATATTCATGGTCCAACGGCCCATTTGACGTTTACTCTGCGCATTCGCATTCTTACGATAAGGTCATCTATGTTGTACAGGGCAGCATCACGTTTGGGCTGCCTGAACAGGGCAACAGCCTTACCCTGCAGGCGGGTGATCGGCTTGATCTGCCTGCGGGCACCGTCCATGACGCGCAAGTGGGGGTGCAGGGAGTGGTTTGCCTGGAGGCGCACAAAGGTTGACTTAACGGGATCAATTGTCGGCTGGGCATGGAGTGCAGCAATTCAATCAAAAAGACGCGTCTACAATGGACGCGTCCTTTGATTCAAAATCAAGTCGGACAATTTTACCAATCCCCGTGCAGCCAGCCGCGCATCGTCATCGCATTGACTACGCGCTGGATGGAAACCATATATGCTGCATCGCGCATATTAACTGTTTCTTTTTCAGCCATCTGAAGCACATCCTGAAAAGCAGATGTGATCTTTGCATCCAGTCGCTCCATTACCTCCCCTTTTGTCCAGTAGAAATTCATATCGTTTTGAACGCCCTCAAAATAGGAGGTGGTCACACCACCTGCGTTACAAAGGAAATCAGGGATGATGAAGATATTATTCTCCTTGAAGTATTCATCGGCATCGGGCGTGGTTGGACCATTCGCACCCTCCGCTACAATTTTGACGTGGCTGGAAATCTTTTTCACCGTCTCTGCGTTGATCTGGTTCTCCAATGCAGCAGGAATGAGTACATTCGCATCCTTTGAAATCCATGCGTCGCCATCCTCGACAAGATAACCGGACTCCATGGCTTTTTGCTTGTCAATCGTCCCGTACTGGTCGGTGATCGAAAGCAGGAAGCGACCATCCACGCCCTCTTTGTGACTATAGGTGTAGGACTTCTTATCGTTGCGATCCCAGCAGGAGACACACGCCACTCTGCCGCCAAGCAATTCTACAAAGCCGATTGCCGCGTGCTGTCCCACATTTCCAAAGCCTTGAATTGCGGCAACTGATTCCTTCGGTTTCATTTTTAGATACTTCATCGCCTCGCGGATGTTAAAAACAACTCCGAAGCCTGTTGCTTCTGTGCGTCCTTGTGAGCCGCCACCGCCCACCGGTTTGCCGGTGAATACGCTCGGTGCATATCCACCAGAGAGTTTTGAAAATTCATCCATCATCCAACCCATCATCTGCGCCGTTGTGCCAACATCTGGAGCGGGAATGTCCTGGCGTGGACCCAGATTCTTTATCATTTGCTGCACCCAACCGCGACACAGATGTTCCTTTTCGTTGGCTGTGAGTTTGGAAGGGTCTACGATGATGCCGCCCTTACCGCCACCGAGCGGGATATCCACAACAGCGCATTTCCACGTCATCCACATGGCAAGCGCGCGCACCGTATCGATGGTTTCATCTGGGTGAAAGCGAATGCCGCCCTTATTGGGACCGCGCGCATCATTGTGCTGGACGCGGAAGCCTGTGAAAACCTGTAATTTTCCGCTTTCCATCCGTACGGGGATGCGGAATGTAAACTCACGAGCGGGCCAACGCAGCACCTCTCGAACACCAGGATCAAGATTCATCGTTTCAGCCACGCTATCGAACTGTGTTTGGGCAATTTGAAACGCATTCATTTGCTCTGCCATGATTTTCTCCTGCAAAATGTATTGAGTTTTAGGGAAAATATAAGCGGGCATCCCCGGACAGGGAGCCCGCTTATACGATTGCGTATGGTGAACACAAGTTCATTTCGAAGTTGATCCAGCACGGTACAACTTCTTAAGGTTATCACGGGACTCAAGTACCCGTCAATATAAAACAAATCAGCTTATTTTGTAACAAAGACCGAACTTGCGTCCGGTCTTTGTTTGCGTCTATTCGAAATTGTCTTCGTCCGTTTCATCATCCCCTTTATCGAACTCGTATTCCACCTTATCGTGGTCAAGATACACCCACAAGAGGAGGATATGCCCGTCGCTAGTCTCCACATTCCGGGCGGCAAGGATCGGTGCCGATTGTTCAATGCCCATATCATTCCGGTAGTGCAAATGTATAGGCAACTTACTGTTCCAGGCTCGATAACAGCGCTCCACAAGAGCGGGCCCGTTAAACGTCCGCAAACGGGTCAATGCGGGAACCGATAAGCGAGAGCCTTCATTAAGGCCCAATGCCCAGCCATCATTTACTGCTTCAAAAACAGGAGGCGGGCCCTCAATGATTGTGATTTTTTCATCCATAGTGCCGCCAATATACCATAAAAGGATTTCGGGAAACCTTGCGATTACTTATTATTTTCATAACAGAATTCATAACTCCTCCAGTGAACCAGCAGAAGACTTTCACTCGACAACCGCACTTCACTCACGAATTCCAGTACATAATCATGACGGAGTGAGTCCTATTTTTGTTTCATTAGAATAAACACCAATATTCATTACAAAGTTGTCACGTATTAATGCTTGCGTTCGCCTATGGGCATAGGTATACTTGAATGACCATGCAACCGGAAAAAATCGGCATCTACGAAGTAAAATCCGAGTTGGGGCGCGGCGGGATGGCAACTGTCTACCGGACGTACGACCCACGGTTTGAGCGCGAAGTCGCTGTGAAAGTCCTGCCGCACGAGCTTATGCATGCCGATCCGCAGTTCCGCCTGCGCTTTGAACGGGAAGCCAAGATCATTGCCCAACTGGAACACTCTGCCATCGTCCCGGTCTACGACGTAGGGGAGGCAGACGGGCAGCCCTATTTTGTCATGCGATATATGAACGGGGGCTCTCTCTCAGAACGGATAAAAGCCGGCGTTTTCAGCATGGAGGAAGCCGCGCAGATCCTGGGCACCATCGCCCCGGCACTGGATGAAGCACACTCCAAAGGGATTGTCCACCGGGATATTAAGCCCAGCAATATCCTGTTCGATAAGCGCGGCAACCCGTACATCTCCGATTTTGGCATTGCCAAACTGACCCAAGCCCAGTCCGGGAGCGTGACAGGAAGCGCCATCATTGGCACGCCCGCCTACATGGCTCCCGAGCAGGCACAGGGCGAAGAAGTGGATGGGCGAGCCGATATCTATGCGCTCGGAATCATCCTTTATGAGATGTTAACCGGCAAACAGCCATATGAGGCGGATACGCCTATGGCGGTCGCCATCAAGCACATCACCGACCCAGTGCCGCATATCCGGCAGACCAACCCCAGGTTGCCCGAAGGGATGGAAACGATCATCCAGAAGGCAATGGCGAAGAAAAAGCATGAACGTTTCTCCACAGCCGTAGAAATGACCAACGCCCTGCGCGAGGTGGCGCGCGGAGACCCAACAAGGTCATTTGCCAAAACTGCAGTTCCCACCGTCAAAGCCGGAGCAGAAACCGTCACCCAGAAAAAGGGATTCAACGCACTGTTCATCGTTGTGCCTGTTACCGTGATCGCGGTCCTCGCGGGAGGGCTTTTCTTATTTAACGGAATCCGAACAGCTCCTCCGACAGAACCGACTGCCAGCACAAGTACCTCCGCGCTGCAAATTACCGAAACAGCCACTGCGATTGAAGAGTCGACGGCAGTCCCGATCGTGATCGCTGAATCGACCAGCACCGAAGCATTGCCTCCAACGGAAACCCTGACCCCGACTCCGTCTGTGCCTGTGATCGGCAACGCGGACAAGATCGCTTTTGTCGCCAACAATGAGGTCTGGGTGATGAACGTGGACGGTTCAGAGCGTACCCAGGTAACCACCGATGGCGGCGCCAAGAATGATCTGCAATGGCTTTCGGATGGCGAGACACTGGTTTTTATCAGCGGTCTGACGGTCAAGTCCTACAATATCCGCGACGATGTGGTGGATACGCTCACCAGCTTTCCATCCGCATCCTCGCTCAACGCCTTTCGAGTTTCGAATGACGGGGAACAGGTGATGATCTCGATGAATAACGAGATCTTTGTTGTCCCGTTTGATTTCGACACGATTCGGACCGTCAGCAAGAAGAGCGACCTGCTCTCGATCGAGCCCTGCATCATTCCTGAGGGACAAACCAGGTCTGCGTTGATCGTTCGGGAGGCGCGCTGGTCCATAGACGATGGGCTCGTTGCATGGCTATACGTCGGCGTGGATCCCGGCAATGCCTCGCTGCAATCTGACCAGGTCAGCGTGCTGAACATTCAGGACTGCACACCGGCAACTATAGATCTGCTCGACAACTTCCCCGGCACACGCTTCACACCGGTCGGCTTCCAAAACCGGATCATGCCCGACTTCGACTGGGATGGATTTAGCCTCTTCGTCTTCAACACATCCCGGCGCAACAACGGCTGGGGCGAGCTGTATGTGTACAACTGGGAAAGTCACAGAGGGACGCTCATCAACCCGATCCCGGGCAAATGCTGTTACCGCGACGCGCGCTGGAGCCCCGATGGTTCTCATCTGTTCTTTGCCTTTCAGGATGAAGGACTCGGAAACGCGGCGCCAACGTTGCTGTATTACGTACCTTATGGTGAGATCGGGGCAGGAACCAATTTCACCCCAATCCAACTGCCGGAGGGCTTCTTCCAGAATCCCAGGGAAGCACCTCAGCCGGCTTTGCGATCTGTACAATAAAAATTCTGGTGGAGCGCTACTGCCCCACCAGAATTTTTTTAACCAGCCCGGGACCCTGATAGATCAGTCCGGTATACAGCTGGATCAACGTCGCCCCCAGCTCAATCCTGCGTTTTGCATCCTCGGGACTCATAATGCCACCCACACTCACGATGGGAGCCCTCCCATTTACGCGCTTCACCACATGATTCAGGACAGATTCACTTCTCATCCGGAGGGGGCTTCCACTTAACCCGCCTAACTCGCCTTGATGCCTGGAAGTAAGCGCCTCGCGCGCGAGGGTAGTGTTCGTCACGATGATCCCGTCCATGTAGGCATCGAGGATCACATCCACGGCATCGTCCAGTTCCCCTTCTGTGAGGTCGGGCGCGAGCTTGACGAGAAGCGGGAGACGCTTTTGCAGTTTATGCGCCTCCATTTTTCGCTGTATGTGGAGCTGTTTGAGAAGCGCTTCCAAGGCATCCCGTCCCTGCAGTTGACGCAAGCCGGAGGTATTCGGAGAGCTGATATTGATCGCCAGATAATCGGCATAGGGCGCAAAGCACTGTAACAGCTCAAGATAGTCCAGGACAGCTTCCTCGTTCGGCGTATCCTTGTTCTTGCCAATGTTGATGCCCAGAATCACATCTGACTTTTTGATTGGCTGTTGTGTCTTCTTCCCCGCGCGTGAGATCAGGGTCATGAACCTTTGCAGGGAACCGCCGCGCAGAGCAGGGTTGAGCTGCTGTTGGACAAATTCCGAGCCAAGACTGGGGAAGCCCATCCGGTTGATCACCGCCTCATCCTCGGTCAGGCGGAAAACCCTCGGACGCGGGTTTCCGGGCTGAGGCTGAGGTGTGACCGTCCCCACCTCCACATGCCCGAAACCCAGCGCGGAAAGTCCCTTGACGGCGACGGCATCCTTGTCGTAACCCGCTGCAAGCCCTATCGGGTTTTTAAAGGTTAGCCCAAAAGCCCGGACAGGTCTTTGTGGCGCCTTGTAGATTTCGGAAAGAAAGCGGTTGGATAGCAGGAAATTTCCCGCAAGACGGATTGCCTGTAGAGTGAGCTGGTGCGCGGTTTCAGGGTCGAGGCGAAAAAGAAACGAGCGAAAGAATGAATACATCAATCAAACGCTGTTGGACGATCTGGATTCTCAAGATGCGCGAAGACTTCGCGCAGCATATCTTCATTTGTACGATAGCGTGAAAGAGGCGGCAAATCGTGAGGATCAAAGAAATCCACCGCCAGGGTTTCGTGACTGGTACGCGGCTCGCCATCCAACAATTTACAGAGAAAAATGATCTTGTAGGCGTGATAGAACTCCATCGGTTCGATACGGTTGGCATCGATCACCGCCACCACTTTTTCAGCTTTGACACGGTAGCCGCTTTCCTCCCAAACCTCCCGCTCCGCCACAGAAGCAGGCGGGTTCCCAAGGTCCGCCCAGCCGCCGGGCATTGCCCATTTGCCATCGGCTCGTTCCTGGATTAGCAGGATTTTTCCATCGCGGATGACTGCGCCGCGCACATCAATTTTCGGCGTGATGTAGCCCGCCTGCATGGAGAAGCTATCCAGCACAGATTCATTTGAAATGTCTGACTGGCTCTCGATGATTTCCGCGGTGATCTCCTGTAATCGCTTGTACCGTTCTATATCGTATGGGTTCTCGCTGTATGTAATGCCAGACTGACTGAGCGAGAAAATTTCCCGCGCCCAATCCATCCATCGTTGCGTTTTCGAATTCATAAATGACCCACCTCAACAACTTCATTAATTTCTGCATCTTTGATTCTTTGCATATAAAACTCCGCAGGAGATAAACCAGACTCTTGCATGAGTTCGAGAAGTTCCTTGCGGGAGTAAGCTGGTCTTCCTAGGAATTTTATTTGCTGTCGAACACTCACGCCCTGAACACCATTCATTGCATCTGCAATCCGCTGTTTGTGAGCAAAAGCCATTTCATTCGGGATTTCGTCGAAGGCAAAATATCTTACGTCGATGGTCTCTCCTGGTTGCAATGTTAATTCTCCACCAATGGGCTTTGCTTCAAATAACACAGCATGACCATCCGGCAAACCACCTAGACGAGAGTAAACACCAACGAAACGGGTCAGTTCTACATCGATCCCGGTTTCCTCTTTTGTCTCACGGATTGCAGCTTCCGCTAATGACTCGCCTTCTTCCACCCCGCCACTTGGCAGGCACCAGACGTGAAAATCATCACGCTTTGTGAGCAATATTTTCCCATCATGAATGACTGCAACATTTACAGCAATGTTAGGCATATTTATCCTTTTCTTTGCCCACTCATTACCAAAAAATACTGCACCACTTCCTCTTCGGGATGCGGCACATTCATCAGTGCGAACATCGCTGCCAGTTCGCCGCGATGATGGGTGTTGTGGTTTGGCGGCTGAACCACCATTTGCCACAACGGCAGGGTAAACGTCTCACCTTTGGGATTGGTATATGTGATCTCGCGCAAAAGAGATTCTTCCGTCTGTTCCGCAATGAACGCGCGCATATTCTTCTCCACATCCACCCAGTATTCACGGACGGATGCGAGTGTTGAAAAATCTTTCGGATCGAGAAATGTTCCCTGCTCACCACGCCAGCGCTGGGGCCACATCCGCTCGGAGCTCATCACGTGAACCAGCACCGCGTGGACGCTGTCCCAGCTGTGCCCCTGTTTGCGGAAGAGTTGTTCTTCGGTAAGAGTCTCAGCGACAGCAAGGTATCGTTTGTTCGCCCAGTAGTTGTAATCGTAAAGAGTTTCGAGATATTGTTTGAATTGCATAGCTATCTTGCCTTTTTCCCCTGCTTCAACATCTCGATGGCTTTCAGAATTCGATTTTGACGAGTCTCTTCCCGTTTGGCTTCATTGATCCACATGACGTACTCACGCTGATGAGTGTACGCCAACTTATCGAAGAACGCCCTGGCTTCCTTCTCGGTTCTGAACGCCTTCCTCAGCTCCGCGGGGATCTCGATCACACGCGGCTCGGTGTCGGGCTCGACAGTGATGGTCACCTCGTCGCCAAACGTTTTGCCAATCTTCTCGCGAATATCTTTCAGGACAACAAGCAGATGGGCTTCCGTGCCCATACGACTCAGAATACCGCGATAAGGAACTCCTTCGATCATCGCTTTGACCCTGGGTTTCTTCGAGCCAAATGCCGCCTCCACATCGAACGGCACTTCCACATAGGCACCGCCTCCACCCGCGTTTTTAATCGTAGCTGTAAATGTTTGTTTCTTGGACATATCACACCTCAATCGTTCTTACATATTATCCGGAATTTTCTGTTTCAATCTGATATACCTGCTATGCAAAGTTTCAAGCCACTTATAAGAGCCATCTGGCTGCACACACTCTATCTCAAAGCTCTCATTATCATCAATTTCCACCACCACTCCGATGTCACCAACGCTGATCAGACCCTGATATTCCTCGGGGACCAGAACGACCTCGACCAGATCATATTGATCGATCCTTTCGGGCTTATTTATTTCCAGATTTGTCGTCACGAGATTCTTTCCACTCACCCATACGCCGACGATCGCAGCGAGGACAGAGAACAGGAAACTCATGTGTATAACTTTCTCAAAACGAGTCACCATCAGCACATCGAGCACAGGCAATGCATCCGTGGGTAGTCTCGTCCACCAGGGCGCCGGGATCAGTATGCCGAGGACCATGCCGAACATCGCGCCAAAAAATATACCCGTAAAATACCCAACGCCAATCCCCCCCGTCGTACCAGCCGTTTTAACGGTCAACGCGGCGGTGAGAGCACCGGTAACGATTCCCAGGATAAGACCAATAACCAGCCCGGCGAGGATTCCGCTGAGCGTCCTCGTGACAGCGCCAAGCGCAGCTCCAATCGATGCGCCAAAGACCGTGCCAATTGCAACACCCAGGATGATACTTTTTCGCATGATTGTTTCATTCATTCATTCTCTCTGACGACAAGTACCCGTTAAATTCTGAGCCGTTAGGCAACCTGCTTGCGATAGCCGCGCATGACATGCTTGGTGACAAAGCCGAACTTTTCGTACAAAGACCGCGCGGCAACGTTATCCGCGTTGACCGTCAGATTGATCTTCTTCGTCGTCGGCACGGACAGCATCCAGTCCACGCCTGAGGCGAGCAGGTCCGCACCGATGCCGCGGCCGCGCGCGGGAGAGTCCGTACCAACGAAATCCACGTAGCCCGATTCGGATTCGGGTTCGATTTTGCAGAAGTGGTACCCCAGGATTTGATCGTCCTCAACAGCAAGGAAAAGCCTGCGAGTCGCATTTATTCTTTCGACCATCTGCCGCGCCGTGAAATAAGCTGTTGGGAAGAGCCTTTTATGCATATTTTCCAGTTGTTCAAAAAAACGTTCCTGAAAATCAATGACTTGCGCCTCCCTTTTTGCAGACGGTTTGTAACTTTCGCGCATCAGGGTTAACACGGCGTTCTCAGAGGTCAACGGGAATCCGTGCCTTACCGCGAACGCTTCGATATTGGTGTTTTGTATATCACAGAATAAATCGTAGTCGCGGATGTTCACGGGAATCAGCGGTAAAACTTCCGCGTAGAGTTGATCTGCAAGAGTATGCCAATCCTCATGCTCAACCAGTGGACCAAACAGCCAGGCGCGGTTGATCTCAGGGTCGGCGTCCACCCCAAAAACGCCGACCAGTTGGTCGCCTTCGTACGCCAGTCGAAATCCCTCGGAAGGCGGGATGAGGCACTCAGCCAGTGAGGCGCGAACCTCCGCTTCCCCTTCACCAAAGAAGCCGATATGATGAGTCCCGTCACTGTTGAGGCGGGCTACAAATTGAACAAGCTCTTCCAGGCGGTGATTACAGGGGACAATTTCCATCAATGAGTCTCCAGTAAAAATTTTCTTGTCTTTTCGATTCTATCCCTTTCCACCCTGCCTGTCTCTTCCCAATAATCCAGCAGTTGACTAATCGTCAGTACCGCGTGCATGGAATATCCCGCCTGTTCCAGAGATTCCTTCGCGCCCGACTGGCGATCAACCAGCACGACGATGTCTTTCACGACCAGGCCCACACCCGTCAGTTTTTCGATGGCTTCGAATTTGCTTCCACCCGTCGTGGCAAGATCGTCGATGACGAGGACTGTTTCGCCCGCGCGATATTCACCCTCGATCTCGGCTTTTGTACCATACGTCTTTACTTCCTTGCGGGGATAAATCATCGGATAATTCCCTGCCAGGCTAATGGCTGTGGCGATAGGGATAGCGGCATACGGGAGACCTGCAATACGGGAGAACTGGAGACTGGAGACTATGGGCAGATAGGCTTGTGCAACCCGCGCGAGAAGCTTTGGGTGAGAGATGATACGGCGCAGATCGATGTAGATCGGAGACTTCAAGCCGGACTTGAGAGTGAATTCGCCAAATTTGATGCAGCCGGCTGACAACAAATCGTCGGCGATATTCGATAATTCGGTGTGAGCGATTGGTGTCTGGTTGGTCATGGAACAAATCTCTCTTTTGATTCTCAATAATTACCGACAATCGATAATCGAACAGCGAGTATGTGATCACGCAATTCTGCCGCGGCGGTTCCCGGCTTTTCCGCGCGCGCGATCGAGCGTGAGATATTGATCAGCATTCCTTTGCCATCTGCCCGTAGCCCTGCCTTCAAAGCCGACTCCAATTCTCCGCCCTGCGCGCCGATGCCCGGGGCAAGGAACCACATGTTCAGTGCAACCTCACGGACGCGGGCGAGGGTCTCCGGGTAGGTGGCGCCGACGACGAGTCCGATGTTGTTTTTGGTATTCCACTGTTGAGCTAGCCGGGCAACCTTGATGTACAACGGGATGAAAGAAGAAAGAGGAAAGTGGTCGCCTTCTTCCATCTTTCTTCTTTCTTCATCCAGGACCAATACATCCTGCAAATCACCTGACCCCGGATTGCTCGTTTTGCACAGCAGGAACACACCCTTTTCCGAATTCTGGATAAAGGAATCAATCGAGTCCTTGCCAAGATATGGACTCAGCGTGATGCAATCCACCCCAAGATTGTCAAATGCGGATGTGGCATATGCATCCGCGGTCGACGCGATGTCCCCTCGCTTGGCGTCAAGGATGATCGGGATGCGCGAGCCGAGTCGATTAGACTCCTCGTTGATCGCCTCGATAACATCCTTGAGCGCGGTCCAGCCGTCTGCGCCAAAGACCTCGAAGAACGCCGCGTTGGGCTTGAATGCCGCCGCGTAGCGCGCGGTCTGTTTGACGAGATTCAAACAGAAGTCCCGCGCAGCTTCGGCAGTGGGGGCAGCTAAGTCATTCACATGTGGGTCCAGTCCAATGCAAAGCAGGGACGAACAGTCATCCACGCGCTTTTCCAAAAAAGTAAAGAAGCTTTCCATATCTCTCCTTTGTCTCAAGTCTGAAGGCTTGAACATTCAAACCTTCAACATTTCAACTCATAACGATCAGGCTTTTCCCAACACCATCGCCAGCAGCGCCATTCTTACATACAGACCATACTCCATCTGGCGGAAGTAGGCGGCGCGGGGATCGTCGTCGAAGTCCACGCTGATCTCGCCGACGCGCGGCAGCGGGTGCATAACGATCATTTCCTGTTTTGCTGCTTTCATGATTCCGGGGTCGATCACATATGCCCCTTTGACCTTCTCGTATTCGGCAGGATCCTCGAAGCGCTCCTTCTGGACGCGCGTCACATAGAGCACATCGGTTTCGGGCAGAGCTTTTTCAAGCGAGTCAAACTCAGCCTGCGGAATGCCCGTCGCACCGACTTCATCCATCACTTCCTTCGGCATGCGCAAATTTTCAGGGGAAACATAATTGATCTTCACTTTATACAACGATAACAGCCGCGCCAGTGAATGGACGGTGCGCCCGTATTTCAGGTCACCAAGCATGGTCACAGTCATACCGTCTATCTGACCTGCACCCAGTTCCTCGAAGATCGTAAACATATCGAGAAGCGCCTGCGTGGGATGCTCGCCAACACCATCGCCGGCGTTGATGACCGGTTTGCGCGCCGCCCTCGCCGCGATCGCCGCCGACCCCGTTTCGGGATGACGGAGCACGATCACATCCGCATAGCATTCGAGCGTGCGGATGGTATCCGTAAGGCTTTCGCCCTTCGTCACCGAAGAGTATTTCACCTCATTGATCGAGATGACCGAGCCGCCCAGCCTTTCCATGGCGGCTGTGAAGGATGAGGATGTGCGCGTCGAGGGTTCATAAAACAGGTTCGCCAGGATCTTGCCTTTCAGCAGGTCGAACGTTCCCACACGCTCGACCATCCCGCGCATCTCGTGCGCCACACCGAAAATATATTCCAGGTCTTCGCGCTTGAACTGTTTCACGGAAATAATGTCCTTGCCATACCAGGCTGCGGTACGCTGGTCGCCAAAGGGCAGGTAGGGACTTGTGTGGTTTGTGGTTGGCATTTGTACTCCTTGGTGGGTAGAGATTAGAGACTAGAGATTGGGGATTAGGCTGATGTGAGACAGGCATGTTTCCTTTTGGAACTCAAGGCAATTCATATGTGTAAATTTCACCAGCTTCTTTTGAGAGTATCGATAAAGTATGTTTTTCGGTATCGTATTCCAATTGAGCATCAATCCGCGTCAAGATATCCCCTGATCGATATACCCTTCTGCAGAAGATGCCTGTCGGATCGCACTTATATAGAGCATAATTAAGATCAAACAATGGATATACAGCCCGTTGATATGCTTGATTTTCTATGCGCGCGGTATCAACATGAATTGTGTTTTGTGGAAACCAGGTAAAAAATGTTGGCACTAAAATGAGCGCGCAAAGCAAAAACGCTAGTGACCATTCGCCGACAACTTCATGATTTCCACGTCTAGCGATGAACATAACGACGCAAACTAGCATCAATATGATTGTAGAACCAAAAGTAATTCCTATAAGTGGAAGTGTAATCCTGTCAGTAAAAATGAAGAGCCAGTAAGCTCCAAATGCTAACCCCCAAAGAAATAACATTTTCCAAACAGATTCAATCAACAAAAAGACAACTCCAAACCAGACAATCCACGAACTAAATTTACTTTTGAAAAACCTTCTTATATCCGGCTTTGTTTCAGCGCTCATGTTTCAACTTTCATCTATCCTCATGCCGATGATGGATATCGGGCATGTGTCCGTGTTCGTGTTCGGTGCGGGGATGCTCATGTTCGTGGGCATGAGTAATGTTGGTCTCCTCGTGTGTATGAAACTCGTCATGGTTATGTCTATGTTCGTGCACGACAGGCATATGGATATGGAAGTGAGCGTGCTCTTCATTTGCCAGCAGGAGCGCGCCGGAAGCCATCAATGCCGCGGCGAATATTAGTAACAGCGTGATCGGATCTCTGAAGATAATGAAGGAAAGCAATACACCTGCCAGTGGAGCCGTGCCGTACAACGCGCTGGTGCGCGCCGCGCCAAGTCCACGCATGGAGTATATGAAAAGCATGGTACTCAGTCCGTAAGAAACAACACCGAGCGAGAGAATACGCAGGATGGTCGTCAAGGGCGGGAGCTGCTGACCCAGCCCAAGCCCCAGGAGGAGTGAGAAGGTCCCCGCGACGAGTCCCTTCCAGGCGACGATGGTCAACGGGTCCTTGGCAGAGATGTTGCGGGTGAAGTTGTTGTCTATGCCCCAGAGCACACAGGCAAGGATGACTCCCAGCGCGCCGAGCGACAAGCCAAAT
>JAICQC010000007.1 GCA_025938055.1 Anaerolineales bacterium
CCTGTTCCTATGAATCATCCTTGTATGACGATGCGCGTACGCCCATTGAAGTGCATGCACGCCGTGTGGAGTTCGATGATAACGATGCGATCCAGTGGATCCTGCGCGATATTACCGAACGCAAGGAACTGGATAGCCTGCGCGAAGACCTGACCGCGATGATCTACCATGACCTGCGTTCGCCGCTTGCGAATATTGTTTCCAGCCTGGACGTGCTTTACAGCATGGTTCCAGACGATGACAAGGACACGGTGGAGACGATCCTGAAAATCGCGGAGAATTCAACCGACCGGATTCAGCGCCTGGTCAGCTCCCTGCTGGATGTCAACCGCCTTGAATCCGGTCAGCCTGTTGCAGACCAGAAAGCTGTCGATTCGATCTCTTTGATCAAAAGGGCGGTTCGCGACGTGGAGCCGGTCGCGAAGGGAAGGCGGCAAAAGGTTTTTGCAAGACTGCCGGAAGAGCTCCCGCCGATCTGGGTGGATGAGGACATGGCGCGCAGGGTATTGATCAATTTGATGGAGAACGCGGTCAAATTCACGCCGCCCGATGGGAAGATCGAAGCTGGCGCGCAGCAGGAAGAGAACTGGGTGCATGTCTGGGTGAAAGACAATGGTCCCGGCATCCCCACTGCGGAGCAGGAGAGAATATTCGATAAGTTCGCGCGCCTGCGCGGCAATAACAAATCAGGCGGATTGGGGATCGGGCTTGCGTTTTGCCGTCTCGCGGTGCTGGGTCACGGCGGGAAGATCTGGGTGGAGAGCGAGCCGGGCAAAGGTGCAGTCTTTCACTTTACCTTCCCGGTGGCAATCGAAGAGCAGCTGGCGGGCAAGCGCGAATGAAAAACTGATAATTTTCCTGCGAACCGCGGGAGTAAACAGGAGCGTTGATCGATGGATGCAATTGCAGAGAATGTCTATATTGAAGACAAATATGTGGGCGTGACCCTGGGTGTGATCACCCAGCCCCGCGGTCTGATCCAGGTGGATGCGCCGCCCTCGCCGGAAGATGGACGCACCTGGCGCGCCTCACTGATGGGCATGGGCAACGGTCCTGAGCGTGTGCTGGTCAACCTCGACGCACACCCAGACCGCACACTCGGCGTCCGCGCCATGGATTGCACAGTCATCGCGCATGAGAAAACGGCGCTGGCGTTCCGCAACCGCCCGAACACGTTCAAGGCACAGGGCGATGAAACCGGCGCCAACTGGGAAGCCATCCCCGGGCTGGGAAGTGTCCGTTGGGCGCCGCCGGAGATATCCTTTGTAGACAAAATGACACTGCACTGGGGCGATTCGCCGATCCTGCTAGAGAGTCATCCCGGACCCTCTTCAGGCGCGATCTGGGTCATTCTGCCGGCAGAGAAAGTCGTCTTTGTAGGAGACGCCGTCACCAAGGCACAGCCGCCCTTCCTGGCGCACGCCAACCTCCCCGAATGGATCGAGACGTTGAAAATCTTGCAGGCGCCGGAATACAAGGGCTTCACCATCGTGAGCGGGCGCGGCGGGGTGGTCACGCCGCAGGTCGTGCGGAGCCAGGCGGATGTGCTCAAGCGCATCAACGACAAGGTGGAAAAGCTGGGGAGTAAAAAATCACCGGCGCCCGCCATCGACAAACTTGCTGACCAGATCCTCAAGGATTTCAGGGTTCCAGCCGCGCGCCATAAGCAATATTCTCACCGCCTGCGGTATGGGCTGAATCATTATTTCGCACGGCACTTTCACACAGCCTCCCGTTATGTGCTGGATGAGCAATGACAGCCCTGCCTCTCTTTGAAGTTACTCGCGGCGACGTTGTAGAATCTGTCCATTTTGGTTCGATCGCAGTCGTGGACGCAAGTGGCAGGTTGATCTCATCGTATGGCGACCCGAAAGCGGTCGCCTTTTTGCGCTCCAGTGCCAAGCCGTTCCAGGCACTTCCGTTTGTCGAGCACGGCGGCGTGGAATACTTTGGGTTTACGCCGCGTGAACTTTCGATCGCCTGCGCTTCGCATGAGGGCAGTGACCTGCATGTGCAAACCGTTGCCGGTATCCAAAAGAAGATTGGCGTGGAGGAAAGCGCCTTACAATGCGGCATTCACATGCCCGGCGATGTGGATGCGTTCAAGTCGCTCATTGTGAATGGAAAACAGCCAACTCCCAACCAGAACAATTGCTCAGGCAAACATAGCGCGATGCTGGCATACGCGAAGATGCGCGACCTGCCGCTTGAGAATTACCTCGATCACGAGCATCCCATTCAGCAGGAGATCCTCGCCACGTTCGCCGAAATGTGCCTGCTTCCGGGCAGGGAAGTGAAGCTGGGCACCGACGGTTGTTCCGCGCCTAACTTTGCAGTCCCGTTGTACAACGCCGCATATGCAATGGCGCGACTATGTGACCCGCGCCAACTTTCTGCGGAGCGTGCCTCCGCCTGCCGCAAGATCACCTCTGCCATGACCGCCCATCCTGAAATGGTCAGCGCGTATGGCGAGTTCGACGAGCAATTGATGAAAGCAGGCGATGGAAAGATCGTCTGCAAGCGCGGGGCAGAGGGATATCAGATCGTTGGTCTCCTGCCGGGCGTCCAGGGCGCTGACCTGCCCGGCGTGGGGATTGCGCTCAAGGTCTCTGACGGAGATGCCTCGCGCACAGCGCCTGACCTGACGCACACCACCCGCGTCCGTCCGGCAGTGACGCTCGAGATCCTACGTCAGCTTGGGGTGCTTTCCTCGAAACAGGCACAGTCTCTGGCTGCATTCGGACCCGTAAAGTCCATCAAGAACCACCGTGAGGTTGTCACCGGTCAATCCCGCCCGGTCTTCAGTCTCAGCGCGTAATCCGAAGAGGCTTCACTGGGTCTTACTATCGGGTTGTTGTTTGCACAAGACAATGAGTGTTACAATCGAAACAGGAAAAGAACTGTTACCTAGAGAGTTAATTTATGGCTTCTGCTGGGGACCGCATTTTACTCGTCGAAGACGACCCTGAAATCAGTGATTTGATCGCGCGCCAAACCCTCATCCCTGTGGGCTATTATGTGGATGTGGTAATTGACTCGGCTGCCGCGATCAAGCAGGCTCTTCTCACACCTCCTGATTTGATCATTGCAGACTTGAACATGCCTGGCTTGAGCACGAAAGACATGCTGGTGGCGTTTGCCGCGCAGGGTCTCAGCACGCCTGTACTGGTGATTGCCGGCAAGGGGCAGGAGCAGGATATCATTCAAGCCTTCCGTCTCGGCGCCGCCGATTATCTGTTGTGGCCCGCGCGCGACGCCGAGGTGCTTTCGGTGGTGGAACGTGTGCTGAGCCGTGTCCATGAAGCGCGTGATCGCCAGCGGCTCGACCTGAAACTGAGTGAAGTCAATCGGCAGCTTCAGCGCCGGGGCAGTGAATTGACTGCCCTTGCCAATCTGGGCAAGGCAGTCGTTTCGGTGGCAGATCATCACTCTTTATTTCGGAAAATTATCGAGGCGGCTATCCAGGTCTCTGACGCAAATATTGCCTGGCTGCTTGTCCGTGATGAGGAAAGTAAACAATTCCTGCTCGTGGCGCACAAGGGCTTGCCTCAGGTCTGGGCAAAAAAGATAAACATGCCTTTGGATGATGGGCTCAGCGGGTTGGTGGCACTTTCCGGCGAGACCCTATCCATCGCGGGCGAGCCGCTGCTGCGATTTAGGGTTGCCAATCTGGGAAGGTCTGCGTGTGTGGTGCCGATCAAAATTCAGAGGGAAGTGATCGGTATGCTGGTGGTGATCCGCAAAGACTCACGTCCATTTGAAAAAATGGAACAGATGCTGCTTGAGGCAATCTCTGATTATGCCTCTATTTCGCTCTTGAATGCCCGCTTATTCAGGGCGTTGAATAATCAACTGAACGCATCCAAAGAAGGCGGGAATCAACATGCGCGGTGGGAATCGATGCGAAGTACCATCGCAGAGGAGTTGCATTCTGCAACTCCTCCCATGGATCAATTGTTGGCTGAGAGACTTGGCAGCCTCACCGACGCTCAGCGTAAGGCACTGCAAACTGTCCATGCCGGGTTACAGCGTTTGGCGGGAATGATCGAAAAGACCGCGCCTTCGGTTCCCGTTGCCCCAAAAAAGAAGTAAAATTCCATCGTCGCATACTATGCTGAAACCTGATTTGATCCTTCTGGCTCTGGAAGAATCTTCCATTTTGAATTTAATGGATCGTGTCTTGCGGGCCGTTAAATATGAAACAGCCGCTGCCCGTGATGTGCAGGCATTGGGGAAAATCCTGAAAGAGGCGGCGCCATCCCTTCTGCTGATCGGGGAGCATTTTGACGGGCACGAGGGGATAAAAATTGCCAAAGAACTGCAGGAACGCTTCCCCACACTGCCCGTCCTCCTCTATACCGAGAAGTTAAAGCCGGAGTTGATCAGGGGTCTTTTTCGTCTCGGGCTGGGCGGGTATCTATCTCCTCCTCTCAAAACAGACGATATCGTTGACGCTGTAGAAAACAGCCTCAAGAACGCGCACCGGGTTGGGGATTGGCTTCGCAAGGAGGTCAACCGGACGACGGCTTCGCTGCAAAAGCGCGCCCAGATCTCGGAAGCCGAACGCACACGTTTAGAGACTGTGTTTAATAACATTCAGGACAGCGTCATGATCCTCAGTCCGGAGAATGTAATTCTTCTGGTAAACCCGGCGATGTGCCGGGCGTTTGGGATTAACGCGCAGACCACGATTGGCAAACCCGTGCTGGAGGTAATCACGCATCCTGACCTGCTCACCCTGATCACGCGCGCCGATACGAATGATCCCTACCAATATCACGAGGTTAGCTTCCCAGATGGGAGGGTGGGCAATGCCCAGTTCACAACCATCCAGGGAGTTGGGTATGCCCTCACCATGCAGGACATTACGTATCTCAAGGAAGTGGATCGCATCCGTAGTGAATTTGTGCATACTGTTTCACACGATCTGCGTTCACCGCTCACTTCCGTCATTGGGTATAGCGAGCTGGTGGAGCGGGTGGGACCACTCAATGACCACCAGCGCGAATTCCTGCGCCGCATTCAGGACAGCATCCAGCATATTACCTCGCTGATCAATGACCTGCTTGACCTCGGCAGTATCGAGGCTGGCATGGATACCCGCCGCGAATTCGTCCAGTTGGAAGGCATTTTGCGCTATACGATCGATATGCTGCACGGGCAGATCAAATCCAAACAACTCCAGGTTCACACAGACGTTGCTCCGGCGCTGCCTGCCTTACGAGCAAACCCGATTCGTCTGCGGCAGGTGCTCGATAACGTTGTCGGGAATGCAATCAAATACTCTCATCCCGATGGCGAAATTCGTATCTCCATTCACGCGGAGGCAGATCAGGTGATCTTACAGGTCACAGACCAGGGACCCGGAATCCCATCCACCGACCAGCCGCACATTTTTGATAAATTTTATCGAGCCACAAATATCAGCCCGGATGTGGAAGGCTCCGGGCTTGGGCTTGCGATCGTCAAAAATATTGTGGAAAACCATCAGGGACGCATCTGGGTAGAATCGACGGTGGGAAAGGGCAGTTCCTTTTTTATCGTACTGCCTGTTATGGCGGAACCCGTGCTTTCATCGAAGAAATAAGACGCAATTCCCGCTAATGATAAATCCCCGTACTGGTTAACAAATGCCTGCGCCGATACGCCAACGCAGTCGACTGATTATTTTCGCGGCAAGCGCGAGAGCAGGGAATCCTTGGGTCGCTTCGACGTGGGTGGGTTTGAGTCGATCCCTGAGCGCATACTTTCAAGCTCAGAACTGAAGCGCATCCAATCCTGCACCAGGATCACCAGATGGGGCGTTTTATCCTTAAAGAAGAATCGATGCAGAAAGAGTCGCAGCAGACTGGGTGAGATGGGATATCCCCTCAGATCGATCACGAGCGCAGTCTTGTTGGCGAGCGGCGAGAACATCTCGCGCACCCAGCCAGACATGCTTTTACTTGAAAATAAATAGCGCATCTCGGTCGCGGTCGTTTTCTTGATGCGTTTGTAGGAAATGTTCATCCGCATGAACGGCGTGACCAGTTTCAGATAGGTGGGATAAGGCTGCACATACGCCAAAAATCGAATGACCCAAAAGAATATTCCGAGCAGAATCGCCAGCCCGCCAATCGCTGCAAAGAGCTGCCAGCGCCAGGGCAGGAATCGTCCCAGTGGTGCGATGTATTCGCTATATGCCAGGGCGAACATGCCAAGACCGATGGCGATCAGGGCGGACCACCAGCGGTTAACGATGTGTCGGTAGACCATTAATGGATATCTATGCCCCGCACGTGCCATCCTCAATCATCCTCATCCATGGGGATGGATAGCCCGCTCCCCGCCTCGTCCAAGTGGCCGCCGTTTAATTGACTGCTCAAATTCCGGATCGCTTCTGCCAGATTCTCGCCGCGCAGACTGAACGTTACATCACCGCGCGTCTTCTCGATGATGCCGCGTGCCAGGTCGGTCTGCCGGCGGAGTCCGTTCGTGATCGCGTCGGGATAGTCCATCGTCACGAGCACCGCGTAGATTTCGTCCATGTGACCGAGCAGCCGTTCTGCCTCCTGTGAATACCCCGAGCGCAGGATGTCGAGCGTGCGCCGACGCAATTCGCCCACCACTTCAGCCAGCCCGTTGAGATAGGTGGCTTCCTGCACACCCAGCTCCTCGGGAGTCTGGAGCGGCTGGTTCAGGATCAATGCGCAGGTCACGTTGGCTTCGACGAATTCCTTGAGCGAATCCTGGGTGTACCCGGCAAAAAACAACTCGGGATGCTCCTTCAGCTCACCGCGCAAGATGTCTGCGAGTTTCTGTGCCTCTGATAGATTCGCCTCCATGCCTTCCGTATCGTCCCTATGCACGGCGCGGATCGCCAGCGAACAGGCGCGTGTAAGTTGACGAGCTTGTTTAAGCGCCTCATCCCGTTTGGATGTCCGCAGGTCGAAGTTCTGGCGGATTCGTTCGGCTATGTTTTCAAGCTTGTACATGATTCACTCGGATTTATTTTCAACAAAATGGGGTTATGAAATTATTCTTTTGGCGGCTCGGGAGGGTGAGGGGGGCGGAAAAGGCTCTCAGCCAGTGAATTGTTGCTTGGCACATGGATCTCACCGAACGCTGCCTCGAAGCGCGCGATGTTTTCGGTGAGCGCCCGCAGAAGCAGTTTCGCGCTGAGCGGAGTCATGACTACGCGTGAGCGGATGTTCGCCGTCGTTTCACCGGGCAGGATATGAGCAAAGTCGATCACGATATCCGCAGGGGAATGTGAGATACGTGCCAGGTTGGCGTAGGCAGGTTCCATCCCCTCGGGAACGTTGATCTTGGGTCCAACAGGTTGAGAGGGTGTGGTCATAGAACGGTCCTGTAGGTTTAACGGTCTACAAACCTGCCTGCTTGGATGTGAAATCCGTTAGGCTTGTGAGATATTGTAGACTAAAAGGGAATGTCATCTTCGGCCGGGATCTCTGCCCCTTCCATGCTGCCCATCATGGGACCTTCTCCACTCATTTCCCCGCGCGAAGACAGGAAGCGCACCGTACCAGCCGTCACCTCGAAGGATGCGCCCATTGAACCATCCTGCTTGTTCCAGATGCGAGGTCCGCCGGTGTTTTTGTCGGGTGTGAGACGCCCCTCGATCAGAACTTTTGAGCCTTTCTTGAGATACTGGTTGCAGATTTCAGCCTGCTTGCCCCACGTGGTGACACGAAACCAAATCGTTTCCTTAACCTGTTCGCCATTACCGGTGGTGTACTGGCGATTCGTAGCAACGGAAAAGGAGGTAACGGCCTGACCTGAAGGGGTATAGCGCATTTCAGGGTCCTTGCCGACGTTGCCTACGATAATAATGGTGTGAAACATGGGAATCTCCTTAGTGCCTAGGTACCCGCCGAACTACGACGGGGGAATAAGATAAAGAGTATTTTACTCTTACTTTGATGATTTGTTAACGTGAAAGGTAACGAAAAGCGCTTTTGCCTGTTTTGTAAGAAAATGTGATCTTTTGTGTCTCAATATCTACCTCGCAAAATAAAAGCCGAAGGAGAAGAAATATGACTATTACCTATCGAGCGGGAACGCTGGAAGATTCCCATGACGTGTTTCAAATATTCGTCAAGACCATTATGGACTACAGCGAGAGAATGAATGTGATGGCGATTACAGGGGGAAACGACCCGGAAGTAATCGAATCACTCTGGCAAAAACGCAGACCGATGTTTGAGTTTCTGGCAGAAAGCGCCTCTCAATTCTGGGTTGCGGAAAAAGATGGAGAGATCATTGCGTATGCGCGTTCGATTGAGCATGATGGCTTGCAGGAACTGACGGAGTTTTTCGTATCCCCTCAGCAACAGTCCGCCGGGGTAGGCGGCGAATTGTTGTCACATGCGTTCCCCCAATCGGATGCGCGCTATCGTACGATCATCGCCACACTGGATGAACGCGCACTATACCGCTATATGAAGCTGGGTGTCTATGGGCGTTTTCCGGTTAAGTATTTCTATCGCAAGGCAGAAAAAGTGGATGTTGAAACTGACCTTCAGATCGAACCAATGCAACTGGAAAGCCACCTTGAAGCGATAAATAAAATCGATCAGGAAATCCTTGGGCATACGCGCGGTCACCTTCACCGGTGGATCGCTGTCAGTCGCGATGGGTTTGTCTACAGACGCAACGGAGAAGTAGTCGGCTATGGCTATGTTGGTTCAGGTCATGGACCCTTTGCTGTCCTCGACGAGAATGATTTTCCGGCTGTTCTGGCTCACGCCGAAAGCCTTATGGCGGAGAAAGGCAAGGACTTTGGTGCAGAAGCACCCCTGCACAATGCGAAAGCCGTTCAGTTTTTCATCGAACGCAAGTATCAGATCGATTCCTTCTCGGCGATCTTTATGAGCAATGTGCCCTTTGGCAGGTTTGAGAATTATCTATGCTTTAGCCCAGAGTTTTTTATGTAAAGACCGGGCTGTGTTTGTTACAGGATTGTGACCTCCCTGAAACATCCCTGTGACATATGTTGTTTACAATAGAAAAGACCGATTCCAGAATGGAGACTGAATGAAAGCCCGTAAACTTCTGATATTCCTTGTTATGTTATCTCTCACTGCATGTGGGCAGTTCGATATCAGTATCGAGCCGGTACAAACTGCCGTCCCGACCAACACGCTCGTGCTTCCCACAGATACGCCAGCGGTGATCGCCTCACCTACCGAGCAGATCAGTCCAACCGCGACGGTTGTCCTTCCTTCACCAACATTTGCCCAGCCCACCGCGACCCAGGGTCAACAGGCTCCACCCGCGCCCACGTCCACCACAGCCGCGGAGCAGGCAATCAAAATCGTCCTGATCGAGCTCGAGGACAACGGGCAATCGGGTCCTCTCGTGGGCTGTGGCGACAGCGCGATCCCGATTAACGTGACGATCCCGTCCACGCAGGGAGTCCTGCGAGCCGCGCTGGAAAAGTTGTTCTCGGCGAAACAGCAGTTTTACGGCGAATCAGGATACTACAACGCGCTTTATCAGTCCGACCTTGATGTAGACACGGTGGTCATCGAGCAGGGAAAAGCGACCATCCATTTGACCGGGACGATCATGCTGGGCGGCACATGTGATGCGCCGCGCGTCGAAGCACAGATCGAACAAACCGCGCTGCAGTTCTCCACGGTCAACGATGTGGAAGTGTTTATCAACGGCACGCCTCTCGAAGAAGCCCTGTCATCGCAGTAGCTTCAACCGTCTACTGAAACAGGATGCTCCCTACAAAAGAGCATCCTGTTTTTTTTATTGGACCAGATTTAATTGATGTTGTTACAGTTCTGTAACAGGGAGCCAAACGGGGAACTTTCAAATTAAGCGCGGCGTCCATCAGCAGCACAATTTGGAGGTGCAAGATGAAACTTAATACCAACTCAATTCTTATTTTATTTGGCGTTATCGCCTTCGTGATCATGGCTTGTTTCCCGGTGACCCTGATCGCCATGCCACTGTTGCAGCCAGGTCAGCCTGATTCAAATGATTCGATTGCAACGTTGCAAGCCATTGTGACCCAGACCCTGGCTGTCGCACAAAACACACCGACCTCCATCCCTGCCACCGCGACGCCCATCCCCGCGACTGCTTCGCAAACGCCTGCCCCCACAGCCGTTTCCTATTGTGACTGGGTGGCATTCGTCAAGGATGTGACAATCCCCGACGCGACGCAGCTTTCCACAGGAGAAGTCTTTACCAAGGTTTGGCGACTGCAAAACCGCGGCACATGCACCTGGACGCCCGATTACATGCTGGTGTACACCAGCGGAGACCAGATGGGTTCCACGACAGCGGTTCGTTTGCCTGGCAGCGTGGCACCCGGTCAGACGGTGGATGTGTCTGTGACGCTCACAGCCCCGAACTCTGTCGGACGTTTCACCGGGTACTGGATGCTGCGCAATCCTTCCGGGGCGTTGTTTGGCTCCGGGACCAAAGCAAGTGAAGCCTTCTACGTAGAGATCCGCACCAAAGCGGACCTGCCGCACGGAACGGTGACAGGCAGTCTGTGCTACCCTAGCGAGTTCAACCCTCCGATGACGCTCTACCTCGAGAAAGCTGGCACGACACAAACGCTCCAGTTCTCCATCCCTGAGGCGCAGAATTTCTACAGCGTGCTCATTCCCAGCGGAACCTACTACGTCTACGCCTGGGCACCCGGCTACAACCTGGAAGGTGCCTACACAGACTCGAGCGGGCTGATGAAGCCGATCGTCGTGAGCGGCGGAGAGACGACAGCTAACATCCATCTCTGCGACTGGAGCCCATATCCACATGGACGCGGGCAGTAACAAAAGCAAATGCGACCCACCGGAGGGTGGGTCGCATTTTTCGTCTTGTCTACCTCCACACGAGTCTACCCGCTATACCTCATACGAATAAAGAACCGTCTCCATCTCCTGTGGCGTCAGCCCGCCATGATGCCCGTAAAACCGCTGCTCGAACTTGCCTTTCTCATACCACCAGACAGATTCATAACGATACGGCAGGATCACCAGACTCCCTACGCGTTCACGAAGACGGGGAGAAACTTCTGCGCCAAAATATCCATTCTCGATGAGGAACTCCGTTTTCACCACGTCAGCCTTTCCTTCGAGCCGAGGCGCGAGAAAGGACTGCGCCTCATCCAGCATGCCATCCTTGATATAGAGGAACATATCGCGTGCAGACCCGGCAGGGACCAGCAATTGCCCTCTCCGGTTTGTTTCCAGAAAGTGCTCAACCCCGCTGAACGATGGATCGCGGTTCAGATAGACGGTCGTTTGGGGATCCACTTCGCATTGACCGTGGTCGGCAGTCATTAAGAAGAGAACCCGTTTCTTCATCCTGAGGATACGCTCGAAATAATATTCCATCATCAACAGAAATGTCTCGATCTCGGCTTCGGTCTGTGGCGCGGAGGGACCGTATTCATGAGCAAGCGAGTCGATCTTATCGAAATACAGGTGTACGTACACAGGCTGAGTTTCCTTCTCGAGCAGAAGTCCCAGATTGACGAGAGCCTCGGAAAGCGTTCGAAATGGGCGCTGTTCCGCACCTGCCATGACTACATTGGTATAGGTCGAAGGTGTGTACTCCCGCAACCCGAACACGTAAGGATTCACACCCCTCTTTTTGAGCTCCGGATAAAAAACACCGCGAGGATATAAAAGCGGGGGATGGATTCCGGTGGACGCGAGATCATTCCTGTAATAGGAACCGGCGTGAGAAAATGGCAACGGGGAAATCATCGCATCCAGCTGCGGCTCGTAATAGTTCCATTCATAGACCCCACTCTGTCCAACATTCCACCCCGTATGGATCGTAGTCAGGTGCGCGGCGGTTGTGGAGGGGAACTGCGAAATCAGTTTTTCGACCTGCCCATATTTCGCCATCCGCTGGAGGAAACGCATATCCTGAAAGCGCTCGAAGAATCGCCAGCCAAATCCATCTACCAGGAAGAGGATGACCGCATCGTATTTGCCTGAAGCGAACGCGTTCTTGATTCGATCCGGGATTCCTGCAAAGCCACCCTTGTCATAGCGCGGCTTGACGAACTCGGGGTTCATTTGCTTTTCCCGAGCATCATCCTCGCCGCTCTCCTACCGATCTCCACCGCGAAGTTCGTGCCCCGGTCCCAGGGATAGACCTGGCTCATCGAAGCGAAATACAGTCCATCAATGGGTGTCTTGATCGCCGGGATATTCTTCGAATGATTCACCAGCGGCACGGGCTGTGCGTAATTCGTTTTGAATACCCAGACCTTTTTTACCCAGTCCCGTTCAAAGTCCGGGTTGAACTTCTTAAACGCAGGGAGAAAGCGCTCCAGCAACTCTTCATCGCTCATCGAAAAATATTCGTGACCCGCTTCCAGGTAATCGCCGGCATACACAATGTGGTCGCCGCCAAAATGCTCCTTCGAGACAAAATTCGTATGCTCGACAAGCGCCAGCATGGGATAGCCCGCCTCCTTGGGCAGGTTGAACCAGTAATAGCCCTCTTTTGATAACTGCTGCTTGAGCGACAGCACCATAACGACCGCGCCCATGGACTTCAGCTCAAGCAATCCCTTTAAATAATTTTCAGGAAGCGCAGGTGTTAACTTTGCCATTAGATTTGGGGATGTGGTGACCAGCACTTTGTCGAACATCGCTGACTCTTCACCGCCTCGCACCGACAGCCCTTCCTGCTCCTGTTGAATGGACTCGACCCTCGCTCCCAGCCGGATCTCGATTCCCATCGAGCGCAGTTTTTCCCCAAATAAGTTCGCGAAGTTCTGAAAACCGCCTTCAAAAGTACCAAGTCTCGTTGTGCGCGCTTTGATACGCGCCCACATCCACGCCATGTTGACCACGCGGTAAAACGGACCGAACTTCCCGATTAGCAAAGGCTTCCACATCTTCTCATACACGTTTTTTCCAGCCCACTTCATCATCCATGCGTCCGCCGTCACTTTTTCCAGCGCCTTCCAGTTGTTCGTCAAGCGCAGGAATAATCCGACGAAGCCAAACCGAATCTTATCGAGACCAAATCCAAGCCCGGGAAAGAGCGCCATTTTGACGATCGAGTCGAACGGATAGAATTTCCCGTTGTGATACATCACGGTCAGTGGGCGCGGGAAAATGACCTTGTCCTCCCAGCCCAGTTCCTTGATCAAGCCCAGCATCTCATGATCGGATTGGAACCAGTGATGATAGAACTTCTCCACAGACCAATCCCAATGCGGTTCCTTGAATCCAGAAGCGAGACCGCCAACATAGTCGGCGGATTCATAGATGGTCACTTCATGTCCTGCTTTTCGTAGATCGTATGCGGCTGCCATGCCGCCAAACCCCGCTCCGATAATTGCGATTCTCATTCACTCTCCCAAAGTCATTCTGTCACACTTGCGCATGCACGATTTGCCAAGCAAATCGAGTGCAGGTGTTGCGAGGGCTGCACCGCGAAGCGGTCAGCCTGAAGCAATCTCACATCCGGTAAGGAGGTTGCTCACCTGCCCTGGCGGGCGGTGCCAGGGTCGTCGGGCTGAAACCCTCCTCGCAACGACATGTTTTATTTTTTCGTCCGCTGCTCCACTTTCTCGGCAAGGATTTTGAGCCTGCCCCACATCTGCCGGACTACGTAGATCATTGCAAGGTTTTGCAGCCAGCGTGCTTCACAGTGTGGGTTTTCGGCAAGCCGCTCGAAGACTTCAATCGCCTGGTCATCGGTGCGCCGGGTCCTGGCATATTCGTTCGCCAGTTGCTGCAGGTAGGCTTCATTTTTGCGGCGTAACTGTTCAGCCTGGATGAGCTTCCGGCGTGTCTCCTCCACGCGCGGGTACACGCGGGCGATGGCTGTTTCCAATTCCTCGATGGTAAAGGGCTTGATCAGGTATTCCTGCACCCCAATGGACATGGCGGTGCGCAGGGTGGTCGTATCCTTTTCTGCAGAGACGATGATGCAGCCGATATCCGGATGAGCCTGCGCGATCTTCCTATAAGCGGTCAGGCCGTCCATTTCGGGCATGTTGATATCCAGCAGGAGAATATCAGGATGATGCTCCTCGGTCAACTGGATGGCTTGAAGACCGTTCGCGGCAATGGCAACCACTTCCACATCGTCGATCGTGGCAAGCATCAGACGGGTGTTGCGGCGGGTCTCCTGAACGTCGTCTGCGATCAGTACCCGCAACTTCTTCCTTGGAGGTACGTGGGTCTGCACCATGGTCCGTTCCTTTGTGTTGACCGGTAAAACAAGTTGTCTGACCAAGTATAACGCATGCCAAATATCGTGATAATTACAGCTTAAGTAAAAGGGCAGCACAGCCGCCCATTGGAAAAGTTCATTGGATCGATATTACAAAGAATCATTCAACACTTGTCTCTGCCCGCAGCGAGTCGTTCCAGCGGATGCCTTCACGCGCAAGATAGTAGGCGCCAAGCAGTGTGATCGGCAGCCACAGGGCGACGTGCAAGACCAGCGTATACCCCGCTGCAACAGAATGATCTACGCCATAAGCGGTGAGCACCGCGATGCCCGGCGCATCGAATGTACCGATATACCCCGGCGCGGAGGGGATGGTCGTCGCCAGGTTGACAATGCCGTTCATAAGCATCAGTGCAAAGAATGACACACTGAAATTGAAGGCGTGCATCACGAACCAGTATTTCCCGGTTTCCAAAAGCCAGATGAGGACCGACGTGAAAAAAACCATCAGCACATTGAACGGAGAGCGCAGCGAAGCCAGTCCGGTCAGGAACTTGTCCATCAAGCCAAGAATGCGTTCATGTAATCTCTTTGGGACGAGACGAAAGATAAACCAGAATGCCACTTTGGCGGTTCTCTGCGGGAACATGGCAGCCAGCAGAAAAACCGCCAGCGCACCCAGAAACACTCCGGTCCCGATGATGGCAACCTGCTGGATGTTGCCGACAAAGCCCGAAGCACCCGTCAGCCTGGCGAGTTCGGAGAGGTTGACGAAGACGAAGGCAAGCATCACCACACCATCGAAGATGCGCTCTACGATGATGGTTGCCAGCGAGGCAGAGATCGAGACGCCCTCCTTGCGTTTCAGGATAACGGCACGCAGCACTTCCCCGGCACGAGCGGGATAAATATTATTGCCCATGTAGCCAATGGTCGTGATGGGAAACATCGTTTGCGTGGGGATCTTTTTGATCGGACTGAGCAAAAAGTGCCACCTCCATGCCCGCACCCACACACCGACGAAGTACACGCCGATGCCTGGAAGCAGCCACACGTAATTCGCCTGTTTGACCGAACTCCAAAATTCTTCAAGATGTAAACCGCGTAACGCCAGCCAGATAAAGACGATGCTAATAAGCACCCCAAGCCAGAATTGCCATTTTTTCATGCGAGGGATTGTACCAGAGCGATAAATATGGCAAACGGTCCAAAAGATGATGCGATTACTTTTGCCCAATTAGTTTCTCTGGATTCTTTGAGGCTATAATTTCTCCATGCAAGTACGCGAACCCGCGCCGGATTTTGTTTTGCCTGATCTTCACAGCAGCCCTCATAAGCTGAGTGAGTTCCGCGGGAAGATCGTTATTATCAACTTCTGGTCAGCAGAGTGCCCTCATTCAGAACGCACCGATCACTACCTTATCGATTTGCTTGAGAAATGGAACGGGGATGTGCTCCTGCTGTCCATTGCCGCAAATCGAAATGAATCAATCCAGATGGTACAGGAGGTTGCAACAGCGCGGGGCGTATCGAAGGTCCTGATCGATGCGCAGCAGGCAGTCGCAGACCTCTACGAGGCGGTCACAACTCCACATGTATTCCTCATTGACCGTGAGGGCATCCTGCGTTATCGCGGCGCTGTGGATGATGTCTCATTCCGGCAGAGGCAAGCCACGCGCTTTTACCTGCAGGAGGCAGTCGAGGCACTGCTGCATAATCGCTTGCCTGCATTGAGCGAAACACAGGCATACGGCTGTACCATCGTCCGTGAAATTTGATAGAATCAGACTGTGGTAATCGAGCTCCCTGCCCGACTGGCGTTCCTCAACAGGATCCACCTCTTCCATGACCTGGCGGAAGGTGAACTCTTGGCTATTGCGGAAAAACTGATCGAAGTACCGTATCCAGCCGGTAATGTGATTTTTGAACAGGGGAAATGGCCCGAGAATTTCTATCTGATCTATGCAGGAGAAGTGCGCATTGTCCGCAGGCAGGACCGCAAGGAAGCACAACTGGCGCAGCTGGTCAAGGACGATTACTTTGGAGAGATGGGGCTGATTGCAAAACGGCCGCATTCCGGGGATGCGATCGCGCTGACCGACATAACACTGCTTGTATTGTCGCGCGAGGATTTCTATAATTTTTATAAAAAAATCCCACAACTACGCCTTAATTTTGATCTTGCTATCAAAAGCCGCCAACTGGCGCGTAAACTGCAGTTCGAATGGCTACGGCCGGAAGAGGTCATCTATTTTCTGGCGCGCAAACATCCTGTCATTCTCTACCAGAAACTGGTCTTGCCCGTCTTTCTGCTTTTTGTACCCATTTTTTTGTTCTATGCCTGGTTTGCCATGGCCCGTTCCGCCGTCGTGATCGCGGCAGCCCTTGCTTCGCTGATTTTCATCGCCCTCTGGATTGTCTGGTATGTGCTCGACTGGGAGAATGATTACTACATCGTCACCAACCAGCGCGTGGTCTGGCTGGAAAAGGTGATCGGGATTTATGAAAGCAGGCAGGAATCGCCCCTGAACACAGTTCTATCTGTCGCCGTGGAGACCACCCAACTGGGGCGCATCCTGGATTATGGGGATGTCATCGTACGTACCTGGGTTGGCAAGATTCCCTTCAACGAGGTTAGCCATCCTGAGCAGGCGCAGGACATGATCGAGGAGTACTGGGAGCGCACAAAAGAGCAGGCGGTTGGGATGGAGAAGGAGGCGATGAAGAATGCCATTCGCCGGCGGCTGGGCATCCCGGTCCCAGAAAAGTCGAAGCCTGCGGCTGTTGTTCCTGTGCCGAATCCTCCTCACCCGAAGAAAAAACCTGGTCTCCTGCGCCGCATCGGCTCGGGTACCCTTAAGCTTCGATATGAATCTGGTGAAAGCGTCTACTACAGAAAACATTGGTTCGTGTTGATCAGGCAAGCCGCGATCCCAATCGCGGGCATCGTGGCGGCGATCGTCATATTTTTCTGGCGGATGTTCCGGCTGGCGCAATCTGCGGAGGAAGCTTTCATCCGCTTCGCCAATGGGACGCTCAGCGTCGACCCGGTTGCGCTGGCGATTCTGCTCAGCCTGGTTCCACTGACGGGCTGGCTGATCTATGAAATCATGGATTGGAGCAATGACCAGTTCCTGGTCACGCCCGAGCAGATCGTTGATCTGGATCGTAAACCGTTCGGGACACAGACGCGTAATGCCGCGCAGCTGGAAAATATTCTCGGTACCGAGTACCAGCGGATTGGTATTCTGGGCGAGATTTTCAACTACGGCACGGTGTATATCACCGTAGGTGGTTCCCGGCTCGCTTTCGAGAATGTGATCGATCCCGCCAGTGTCCAGTCGGATATCGATCGCCGGCGTGAAGCCCGTCAGTCAAGGCAGGCAGCTGCCAAAGTTGCCGCTGAACGCGAGCGCATGGCGGAATGGCTGGCGACCTATCACTTGAATGCCGACGAACTGAAAAGAGAAGAGGAAAAGAAGAATCAAAAACCGGGGTAAAATCGGAAACTCTCAAGAACCATCGTGCAGAATGCCGTGCAATCGCGACATCCATAAAATAACCGAAGGTAAATCAAAAGAATGGCTCTCCGTAAAATCGTAACTCTCCCCGAGGCTGTATTACGCCGCAAAGCACATACCGTTGCGAAGGTTGATAAGAATCTGCAAACATTGATTGATGATATGGTCGAAACCATGCGCGAGGCGCCGGGTGTAGGTCTTGCCGCGCCTCAGATTGGGCTTTCAGAGCGGATTATTGTGATCGAGTATTTCGAACGCGAGGAGGATGAGGAAAAGGAAGACGCTCCCAAGAAAGTTTGGGCAGTCATAAATCCGGAGATCGTAAAATCTTCGGAGGAGACTCTCATGGGTGTGGAAGGCTGCCTGTCTATCCCCGGGCTGGTCGGCGAGGTGGAGCGCCATGCCACTGTGCAGGTGAGGGGTCTTAACCGGCACGGCAAGCCGATGAAGATCAAGGCAGAAGGATGGCTGGCGCGCATTTTCCAGCATGAGATCGACCATTTGAACGGCGTCCTCTTCACAGATCGCGCCACACGCGTTTGGAAGCCGCAGGACGAGGTCGAGCCTGAGCAGGAAGTGTAATGACCATCGTGCGGGGATTGACCCAGGACGATCGGCCGCGCCTGCGCCAATTTTGGATCGAACATTGGGGTGGCGAGGAAATGATCTCGCGCGGCAACGTGTATCGCCCTGAACAGCTCGAAGGTTTCGTGATCGAGGATGGGGAGGAATGGATTGGACTGCTCACGTTCTTCGTCAAAGAGCGTGAATGTGAAGTCACTTCTCTGGATAGTCTGCGCGAAGGGCAGGGGATAGGCTCCATGTTGATTGACAAAGCCCTTGTGGAAGCCCGCGCAAGAGGTTGCATACGCCTCTTTTTGATTACGACAAACGATAATTTACGTGCCCTTGGCTTTTATCAAAAACGCGGTTTCGAGATCGTCACGGTCTATCGCGGGGCGGTGAATGAATCAAGAAAGAGGAAGCCGGGAATTCCGCTGGTCGGAATGAATGGCATTCCTTTGCGGGATGAAATAGAATTGGAAATACTGTTGAAGGTTTAAGGTCAAATGTTAAACGTGCAGATGCAGGAGACTTTGACTTTCGACTTTTGACCTGAAACCCATGTTCCTAAAACATCTTTCCCTGACCAACTTCCGCAAATTCACCCGCCTGGATGTGGCTATTCCCCGGCAGGTTGTCCTGCTGGTGGGAGCCAACGCGCAGGGGAAAACCAGCGTGCTCGAAGCCGTTTATTTCCTGGCAGCATTCACCTCCTTTCAGACTCATGCGGACCGGCAGATTGTCAACTTCGATGAGGCTAAGAACAATCAATTGACCGTCACACGTCTGGTGGCGGAGTATCAGCGCAGCAAAAGCAAACATCGCCTGGAAGTGCGCCTCATTCTCGAACCCGTGGGTGTCTTGAACAGCCAGCGCCTGCGCAAGGAGATCCTGCTCGACGGTGTAAAAAGGTCTGCCAATGAGGTGATCGGTCACTTCAACGCAGTCATCTTTGTGCCGCAGATGTCACAGATCCTGGAGGGTGCGCCGGAAGACCGCCGCCGCTATCTCAACCTTGCTCTCGCACAGTCCACGCCGGCGTATGCGCGCATCCTGAGTGAGTATAACCAGGCGTTGACCCAGCGTAATGCGCTCCTCAAATCGCTGGGCGAACGCGGCGGCAGTGTGGACCAGCTTGAAGTGTGGGATGAGGCGCTGGCGCGGCTGGGCTCGCAGATTATTCTATGGCGCATCGAAGACATCCATCAGATCGAGCGGCTCGCTTCCCGTGTCCATCACGAGCTAACGCGCGGGTCCGAGATCCTGCGCCTCTCGTATGAACCGGCATTCGATCCATTACCTACACCTGAAAAGCAGCTGGGTTTAAAAATTGAAACAGTCGTTGATCGTTCGCGTTTGGAATTGGATGAAATCCAGCAGGTGTTCCGCGTCCGCTTGCGTGAGCTGCGCGGCGAAGAGATCGGGCGCGGTGTGACCACCATTGGCCCGCATCGCGATGAGCTGCGCTTTCTCGCCAATGATATTGATCTCGGTCATTATGGTTCGCGCGGCCAGGTGCGCACAACGTTGTTGTCCCTGAAGCTTGCCGAGGTCAATTGGATGAAGGACCGCACCGGCGAATGGCCTGTGATCCTGCTCGACGAGGTGATGGCTGAACTCGATGTGCAGCGCCGCGCCGATTTGCTGAACTACGTCGGCGAAAGTGAACAGGTGCTGTTCAGTACGACGGATTTGAACGTGTTCACACCGGAATTTGTTGAGAAGGCTGAGGTGTGGCAGGTAGAAGGCGGAAGAGTAGCGTCGCGCTGAGCAGGGTGGGCGCCACGTATCCCGGCAAAATTCCTTTACAATACGATAACCATCTCGCCGATGCCCTCCACGCCGCGCGGAACAGCCTATGACTCTCTCTGATCCCTTTATTCAATCTGCACTTGAAAAAATCGACTCACCTGATGTCATCGGGGTTGGCATCGTGGGTAGTTACGCGCGTGGGCAGGCTGGCCAGTATAGTGACGTTGATTTCGATATTTTTGTCAACAAACCGCCCGAGGGACCTGACGATCTTTACAGGCTACACTACTGGGATAATAAACTCGTCAGCCTGGGGTACATCCTTCCCGATCACGAACGCGCCGGGCTGCTGAATCCACGGCGCGCCATCTGGGTGGTGCCGGGTCTGCGCCAGATGAAGATCCTGCTCGACAAGGATGGCACGGTCTCAGCCTTGCAGCAAGCCGCGAAGGATTTCAAGTGGTCTCTTTTGCAGCCCGCAGCAGATGAAGTCGCGGCCGCAGAAATTGTCGGCAATGCGGAGGAAGTGCACAAGATCCTGAACGGGCTGGCGCGCGGACACGAATCCACGGTACTGTATGCCACCTGGGGATTGGTGAAAAACATGCTCGAAGCGGTTGCTGTGCAGAGGGGCATTCTGATCGTCAGCGAGAACCGTTATTTTGATCTCATTCAGGAGGAGATGGGGCTCGACTCGAAATGGACCCGCGCCTTCCGCACAGCCTGGGGACTCGACGCGGGAACATCTCAATACCAATCGCGCGGAGCGGCGGCGCTGACGTTATACCGGCTCAGCGCAGAAATGTTCGATTGGTTGATTCCGGAACAACATCGCGTTGTAGTAGACAAGGCATTGCAATTGATCAAGGAGGCTGGTTACCTGTGAGTACACAATGAACCCTCTCGCAAAACGTGCCCTCAACATCCATGAGCGACTGCTTGAATTTTACGGTGAGCCCATCTGGCGCAATCCGCTGCCCGCAATTGACGAGCTGGTCTCGACCATTCTTTCACAGAACACGAACGATATAAATCGCGACCGCGCCTTTAACTTCCTCCGCGCAAAGTTCAGCACCTGGGAGGAAGTACGCGATGCCGATCCTGTGGATGTAGTCAATGCCATCCGCCCGGCCGGACTTGCCAACCAGAAGGGTCCGCGCATCCAACAGGTTCTGCGCTCGATCACCGAGGAACGCGGCAGCCTGGACCTGTCCTTTCTTGGGGATTTATCGGTGGAAGAGGCGCGCGCCTGGCTGACACGCTTCAACGGTGTCGGACCCAAGACGGCTGCAATCGTCCTGTGTTTTTCACTGGGAAAGCCCGCGTTCCCCGTTGACACACATATCTACCGCGTGACGGGGCGCATCGGACTCCGCCCCGAGCGGATGACCGTTGAACAGGCGCATCCGCATCTTGAAAATCTATTCCCGCCCGTGACGTATTACGCCGCGCACCTGAACATCATCCGCCTGGGACGCGAGATCTGCACTGCGCGCAGACCTTATTGCGAAAGATGCCCGATTGTTAAGTTGTGTGATTATGGAAGAAATATTCTGTCATTGCGAGGGCAACAGCCCGAAGCAATCTCCTGACTTACGAGGGGATTGCTTCGTCGCTGAAGAACAGCTCCTCGCAATGACCTGAATCACCTGTTGTCCCCATCCCCCTGGATCTTGCCTCTTTCCAGCCGGTCATATAGCTTGCTGATATTGTGTTTGGCGATTTCATCCAGCGATAAATCCAATTCTGTCGCGACCTGTGCCAGATACCACAACACGTCGCCGAGTTCGGCTTTGAGCGCCTCGCGTGTCTCCTCGTTGATCTCGCCATGCTTGTCACGGAATACTTTCTTGATCTTGCCCGCCACTTCCCCAGCCTCATTGACTAACCCCAGCGTGGGATAGATCACAGGATGCCCAATGGAGGGATAGCCTGCCGTCTTGCGTGATTTGGTCTGGTAATCATTGAAATTCATAATGCGCTATTTTATCTCTTAATTTGGCGCGTAATGGTTAGATCTGTGATCGGGAGTATCTAACATCAAAATGATCATGTCATACTACTGAAGGATGAGCGACCCGCTTTGTGGGATTACTTGGCATGCAGTTGAGAATCTCGGGGAGACACTTCAAGCAGTGTGACATACCATTGCGTCACCTGGAAGTTAGATCCTGCCAGCCAGATTTTTCCATCTCCCATCCCGCTCGTCAGGCACAAAGGGAGTATAGATGTTGAGCCTATCTGCAACGCCTGCATAGCGTTCCTTTAACTCGTCCGCCAGTCTGTTTTCCTCGGTCATCAGGCAGAACTCGTTCAACATTTCATCTGTGATCAGCATTGGCATTTCTGCCCATTGGCCTTTCGCCGCGTGAGCGGATAGCTTCTCTGCCGCGCCAGCCCAGCCATGCAGGTCCATGACGGGACGATAGGATGGTGTGGAAGCGTAGAACGCGATCTGCGCCCGGGCAAAGTTCATCTCTTCGGGTGTGGTTGCAACGAATGCAGTAACCGAGACACTGACGTCTTTCCTCTTTCTCTTTTCCTTCTTTGCCCCCTCATCGATCGCGGGCAGGATCACCTCCCGCAAATATCTCACACTGTGGAATGGGTGGGCATGGAATCCCTCGCCTAACTCACCTGCCAGTTTTGCCAGCCTGGTATTTACGCCTGCAATGTAAATAGGAATGTTTGGATATTCGATTTGCCCAGCATTGAAGAACGGCGACATCAATGTGATCTTGTAATATTCCCCACGATAATTCAACTTCGTCCCGTTTTGCCAGCAATCCCAGAAGGCGCGGATAACCTGGATCTGCTCGCGCAGTTTGCCGGTCACGGACGGAGGCCAGGTCTGACCAAACCTGCGTTCGACGTGCGCCCTGACCTGCGTGCCCAACCCGAGGATAAAGCGTCCGCTGGACTGCGCGGCAAGGTCCCAGGCGATGTAGGCGATATTCGCCGGAGAGCGCGCAAAGGAAACCGCGATGGCTGTTCCGAAGTGAAGGCGCGTTGTATGCTCGGCGATCAATGCGCAGGGCAGGAATGGGTCATGCTGAGTCTCCTGAGTCCAGAGCGCGTCGAATCCGATCTCCTCGGCGGCTTTCGCGATCGCGGGGACATCCTTCAGAGGAACAGGGGGAAGAGTGGCGTCGAGTTTCATGTTTCTGATTCTGTCATTGCGAGGCAGTGTTTTTCTGCCGAAGCAATCTCCTCCCTGGTTGTTCGAGGAGATTGCTTCGCTCACTGAGAGCGTTCGCTCGCAATGACATTATTCCAGCAAATACGCCATGATCCAATTCGTCGTGGCGATGAGACCCTCGGTGTGGGTGCGCTCGTAATTGTGAGACGCGTCGATGCCGGGACCGATCAATGCCACAGCCAGGTCGCCGCCCGCCCGCCAGAAGGCTTCGCCGTCTGAACCGTAGAACACATACACATCGGTCTTGTACGGAATGTTGTGCTGCTCGGCAAGAGAACGCAATTTGTTGTTTAAGCCAAAATGGTAGGGTCCTCCGCCATCTTTGATGCACAACGTCGCGTGGAACTCATCAGACTCCTGGCCGCGCCCCACCACTGCCATATCCACGGTGACCAATTCTGCCACCTCTGCCGGAATGCCCGCCGATGCGCCGTGACCGACCTCTTCATAATTGGAGATATGGAAGTACACGCTGCGCGCGGGGCTGAGGCCTGTGTCCACCAGCGATTTGATCGCCGAAACAATGTTTGCCACACATGCCTTGTCATCAAGATGTCGCGAGCGGACGAATCCATTTGTTACTTCTACGCGCGGGTCGAATGCGGTGCAATCGCCGATGCGAATTCCCAGTTCGCGCGTCTCCTTTGCGGATGTTGTGCGCGCATCCAAACGGACCTCCATGTGATCATCGTCGCGCGGTGTGTTCTTCATATCCTGTCCGAAAATATGACCTGAGGCCGTCTCAACCAGTACAGAGCCGCGAATCCTTTCGCCGTTCGAAGCATAGATCCACACTCCCTCCGTTTCAACGGTGGGCCATTCGATCCCGCCGATGCGGCTTAACTTGAGCCGTCCGTTCGATTTGATCTCCTTCACCACTGCACCCAGCGTATCCACATGCGCGGTCAGGGCAATCGGGGGCAAATCGGATTCCACCTCCCATTTGGCAACCAGCGCGCCTTTGCGCGTGCGCGTGAGCTGCAATTGGTTGAATTGCGAAAGTTCTTTTTCCACGAACGCAATGGCAGGTTCCGCAAAGCCTGTGGGGGAATGGATGTTCAATAACTTTACGAGAAAGTCGACGAGATACTCTTGATCGATGGCTGGCAATGGCATGGTTTTCCTCTTCGTTGGAATGTTTACAGGTTGAAGGTTTGAACGTTTAACCTTCTAACATTCAAACCTTTAAACGGTCAGTCCTTCAAACTCCATGATTCTTTCTCTCCACTCGCGCGGAATGGGAATTGTTTTTCCTGCTTCGTAGTCATACGTCACAATCACAAGTTCCCCTTTTGCCAACTCCCTGCCCGAATCAGCATCGACAACATTCTGCTCACACGTCATGGACTTGTTCCCCAGTTTCGCGGCGCGAACCCCCACCTTGATGTTCTGACCGAAATAAACAGGTTCCAGATATGTGATGTGGACATCTGCTAGAATGATGCCGATTTGCATGAAGGATTGGTCTTTTGTGAACAACCCGAGCTCAATCATATATTGCACGCGTGCCTGTTCGAAATAAGTGAGATGTTTTGCGTTGTTGACGTGTCCCTGCGGATCCAAATCCCCGTAACGGACTTCTATGGGATGATAGAAATGAAAATCGCTCATGGGGCGATTATACCGTTCGAGATGTCATTGTGAGTTGTCAGCCCACAGTCGTTTCCCTCCACACAAGAGTCTGATAGAAAATTAGAAAATTTGTGCTATACTTGACTTTCCTGGACTGACCCGGTGGTAAAAAATGGCTGTCATCCGCTCCTCTGATATCGGAAACTACCTCTACTGCCGCCGCGCCTGGTGGTATCGCAAGCAGGGATTCGAGTCCGAGAATCAGACCGAGCTCGCAGCAGGCACGGAGATTCACCGTCAGCACGGGCGCACAGTCCTCGCCTCCAACCTTAACCGTTCCCTGGGAATGGTTTTGCTTTTTGTAGCGCTGATCCTGCTGGTGGCATACTGTACCTCGCAAATTTTATAAAACCTAACGGTCAAAATGAGTAGACTGCTTGAATTCCTTTTGGGTTCATTATTAATTCCTGTCTTTACCGTTGCCTTCATATTTTTTTCCTCGCTGCATTACATCTTAAAAACGGGTAGCGCTGCTGACTGCATCTGGCAGGCTTCCGCGCGGGCGTGGTTCGACTCGAACGGCGATGGGCGGGTTAACGCTGGCGAACCGCCGCTCAGCAATATACGAATCCATGTTGATGACCTTCAGAACCAGCTTGTGGATGCAGGCTGGTCTGCTGTTACAGATGAAGATGGGGAAGCTCAACTCAATCTACTGGTTCCCGAGTGCGCGGATACTCCCTTTGAGATTTATGTAGATGTACCGGATGGGTACCGCCTCACCACAAGCCCACGCATCGAAGCACATTCAAATTTTTTGGAAAGCCTGACTGGGAAGCCTGTGTATCACTTTGGGTTCGCAGCCGCGCGGTGACCTGATCATAATGCTGTACATTGTCCTCGCGCTCCTCGTACTTGCGATCCTTTTCTTCTGGCAATCCAACCGCCAGCGGAAAGCCGCGGGTCTGACCGGGGGGCGCGTCATCTACACCGACACGCGCGGCTGGGGAAAACTGGAGCGACCGCTTTTCTACCAGGCGTTGGGGCTGACCGGCAAGCCAGACTATCTCATCCAGCAGAACGGGCAGATCATCCCGGTCGAGGTGAAATCGGGGCGCGCTCCCGAAGCACCCTACGATTCCCATATCTATCAACTGGCATCCTACTGCCTGCTGGTGGAAAAAACGTACGGCAAGCGTCCGCCTTACGGCATCATTCATTACAACGACCGCGACTTTGCCATCGATTACACCCAGGAGCTGGAAGCGTCTCTGCTCGAGCTGCTGGCGGAGATGAAACGCGATGAGCATCGTAAGGGTGTGCCGCGTTCCCACGAACAAGCTTCCCGCTGTGCGCGCTGCGGGTTTCGAAACGTGTGTGATCAGAGAATTGTCTAACCACTGAAACACCGAGACACGGAGCTTCTTAAGTTGTGTTCTCCGTATCTCGGTGGTGAACTCAAAGGTATAATCTGTTCACCATGTCCGACGCGTTCGTTCCAGAAAGGCCCGTCGTAGCCGCTTATCCGCGGATGCCCGAAACTTTTGCGGAAGCAGAGGCAATGTGCAGTTACCTGAAGGAAAAGGGCATCGAGACAACCTTCGGTTCGCTCTATGATGAAGCGCTGCGAAAGCGGGTGCGCGGCGGCGAGTTTGATCTGCTCATTATGGCTGGCGGCGATGGGAGTGTCCTGCGGGCAGGCAACCTGTGTGCTTCGAGCCGGGTTCCCATCCTGGGTGTCAACCTGGGGAGAATCGGCTTTCTTATCCAGGTCGAAAAAGATGAGTGGCGCGAGTACTTTGATAAACTACTGAACGGCGAAGCGTGGATCGAGAATCGCATGATGCTGCACGCCGAACATATTCGCTCGGGTGAGATGCTCGGATCATGGGATGCGCTGAACGAGGTCGTTGTGGCACGCGGGCAGAGTCTGCGCCCCATTCATTTGTCTGCCTCGGTGGATGGACGGCACCTGACCAGTTACGTGGCGGATGGTCTCATCGCATCCACCGCGACCGGGTCAACCGCGTATGCCCTCGCTGCCGGGGGACCCATCCTCCCGCCTGAGCTGCGTAATATCCTGCTGGTGCCAATCGCGCCGCACCTCTCGGTGGACCGCGCCGTGGTCTTAGCCGAAGGATCCATGGTCAGCATGCACGTCAACGGAGAGAATGCAGTGTTGAGCATCGACGGACAGGCACCCATCAGCCTGCTGAAGGATGATCACGTGGAGGTGCGCGCGGCGGAGGTTGCTGCCCGGTTCGTCCGCTTTGGAGACCCGGGATACTTCTATCGAAATCTTACGGCGCACATGAACGAAAACTCATTAGGATTGCCGCGATGAAAACCTTAAACAAAGGACTCAACACCTGCCCTGGTACGGCTTAAGCCGCACGGTGCCAGGGAGAGCACTAAGGAAATACTGATGAAAAAAAGATATCCTTTGTGTTACTTTGCGACCTTCGTGTTTAAATCTTAGGATTGCCAAGATGACCGAATCGACCGCTGAAACACTTTACTGTTACGTCCACCCTGCCCGCGAGACTGCCCTGCGATGCAATAATTGCAATCGCCCGATCTGCGCCGCATGCGCGGTCCGCACGCCGATCGGCTATCGCTGCCGGGAATGTGTGAAGGGTCAGCAGAAGGTGTTCGATACATCTGAGTGGTATGACTATGTTACGGGTTTTATAGTTGCCATGCTGCTTTCCGCGGTGGCTTCGTTCCTTGTCACGTTTATCGGTGGGATCGGTTTCTTTGGCTGGTTCCTGATCGCGGCGGGCGCGCCGACCGCCGGGGTTGCCATTGCGGAGGGTGTGCGGCTTGTCACACGCAAACGCCGCTCGCGGCCATTGTTCGTTACGGTAGCGGTTGGTGTTGTGATTGGCGCGCTGCCAATCATTCTGTTTCAGCTCGTACTTGCCGGGAATCTATTTGGTCTTCTTTTTCAAGTGATCTATCTTGTGATTGCAGTCCCTGTTGTTTACTCGCGACTCTCTGGAATCCAATTGTTCAGATGACCTGTACATACTCTAAAAGGGCATATGCTTACCGAACTTCGAATACATAATTTTGCGATTATCGACCAGCTCGACCTGCGCTTTGGTCCTGGCTTGATCATTCTCACCGGCGAGACGGGCGCCGGAAAATCCATCATCCTCGACGCGGTGGTCATGCTCATCGGCGGCAAGGCAGATACAACGTTCGTGCGCACCGACTCAGATGCTGCGTTCGTCGAGGGTGTGTTCCATCTCAAAGGTCCTGAAAAAGAGGCGGTGCATTCCATTCTGCAGCGCGAAGAATTGATGGACGATCCCAATTACGTGGTGTTAATGCGCGAGATCCGCAAGGAGGGGCGCAGTGTGGCGCGCGTCAACGGGCGTACGGTCAATGTTTCTCTGCTACGCGAACTGGGCGCGTTACTGGTGGATATCCACGGGCAGGCGGAACACCTTTCCCTGCTCGATCCTCGCGCCCACCTTGGGCTGCTGGACCGTTACGCAGAAGTGGCGCCCCCCCTCAGCGACTACCGTCAAACCTACCACGCGCTGTTGAGCCTGCGCCGCGAGTTGAACGATCTGCGTAAAGCTCAGGCAGATGCCGAACGCCGCGTGGACATACTCACATATCAAGCCGAGGAGATCGAAGCCGCACGCCTCAAGCCCGGCGAGGGTGAGGAACTGCGCAAGGAACGCGACCGGCTGGCGAATGCCGAGTCGCTCTCACGTAACGCCCAGGAGGCGCTGGCTGTCCTGGAGGATGGTTCCCCCGAAACGCCTGCCGCGACCGACCTGGTGGGGCAAGCCACACAGGCGTTATCTGCCCTGGCAAAAATCGACTCAGCCCAGCAGGAACTGGCGAGCCAGGCAGAACTTTTGCTCGATACCATGTCTGACCTGATCCACAGTCTGCGCGATTACATCGAAGAGATTGAGTTCAACCCGAAGCGGCTCGACGAAGTGGAGGAGCGCCTGGACCTGATCCATTCGCTGACGCGCAAGTATGGCGGCAGTATCCCGGCGGTCATTGCCTCTGGTGCAGAAGCGCGCAAGCAGTTGGAAACGATCTCGACGGCGGGGGAACGGATCGAAGAACTCGAGATGCAGGAAGCAAAATTGCTGGACAAGCTCGCCAGGCAGGGAAACATCCTGAGCGAGAAGCGCAAATCCGCCGCGGTGGAACTGGGCAACGGTATCGAAACAGAGCTGGATGACCTGCGGATGCAAGCCGCCAAATTCGGCGTGAACTTCCAAACCAAGCCGGACCCGAACGGCGCGCCTGTCGAAAATGGCACGCGCATCGCCTTCGACCAGAACGGCTTCGATAAAATCGAATTCCTGATCGCGCCCAATCCTGGCGAGGGACTCAAACCATTAGCCAAAATTGCATCGGGCGGCGAGACCTCACGCCTGATGCTAGGCTTAAAGAATGTACTTGCTCGCGCGGACGAAGTCCCCTCCCTGATCTTCGATGAAATCGACCAGGGTATCGGCGGGCGCGTCGGCATGACGGTGGGGCAAAAGCTTTGGAATCTCTCACGGATGCATCAGGTCTTTTGTGTGACGCACCTCCCGCAGCTTGCAGCCTTTGGCGATGAACATTACCAGGTGCAAAAACTCATCGAGGGCAATCGCACCTTGACCCGCGTCGAACGGCTCGATGGCGAGCCGCGCCTGCTCGAACTCTCACAGATGCTCGGCGAGGTGGGGGAGGGAACCCTCCGTTCCGCGCATGAACTAATGCAGGTGGCGAGGCAGATGATCAAAGCGAAATAAGGTGAATAAATGTCGAAGAGTCTTAGCAGATGGATAAAAGAAAAAGCACAGGCTAACCCTGTGCTTTTATTGTCCTATAGGTTTGATGTACTGCTTCATTCGTCCGCGGCCAGCATAGGCACTGTTAGTTCCGTGCCGACTTATTAATCGGTACCTTGAGTGGCGGCAGCTTATTGCCTTCGCCGCGCTTTGTCACCTCCACCCAGAGCGAGGCAGCGAGTTCATAGCCAATGATATGATCCTGTGGCTTCATCTGCAGACGCAACGGTCCTTTGAACGGCGCGCAGCTCAACAGGTGAAAAGGCGTGCCGGGCACCAAGCCAAGTTCGCCAATGTAATGCAGCTTCTCCATATCGTGGGTACGCACGCGGCTCACAATGCAGTCGGAGCCGGATGGCACGTCCAGGAGTGGAATGTCCATCACGTTGGGCATAATCCCCTCCCTGGAGGGAATCGGCTCTCCGTGTGGACAGCGCGTCGGATGACCGGCGAGCTCATCCATGCGGTCTTCCAGTTCGTCGTTCACGCCCCGCTCGAAAACATCGGAGAGATCGTGCGCAGACGCCCAGTCATAATTCATGATTTTGACCAGGAAAACTTCGGTGAGACGGTGGCGGCGCAGGGAGGGCATGGCGATCTTCTCGCCCGCCTCGGTGAGACGAACACCACGATAGGGTTCGTGAATCAAAAATCCGTTCTTGTTCAAGCGTTTGACCATTGTGGAGATCGCCTGTGCGGAGGCATCCACATGGGTGCTCAGGAGGGAAAGGGAAACCTGCTCATTGTCTTGTTGCAGGCGGTAAATTTCTGCGGCGTAACGCTGCATAGCGGGGCTGACGGTCATCGTAATTTTCAAACTCCAAAAAGTATCAACCAGGTTGAAAACGGGTTGCAAGGGGATATAGTGGAAATTTAATACAAATATCTAGATTATTCCGATCGTAAAAATTATACTACGGGGCGCTTGAACCAAGATAAACCCTACCTTAATTATCTGTTTTAAGCTCAGACTATTCATTTTTGGAGGAGAACCAGTATGGTTCAGAAAAGAAAGCTACTTATTTCAGCGCTTGTGCTGTTAACACTTGTAAGCGCATGTGCACCCGCTGCTGTGGCAACCCCGGTGGAGGAGAATACTTCCACCATCGATTTAAGTGGGATCAAAACCTATCTGGTGGATAAATCCGCCGAATTAACTGCCAGCTCCACGTCCCTGAAAGCTGCGAGCGATCAATATTATCAACTGGCAGAAGCCTCAGGCTTCGATTACACGGCAATGTGGGAAGCCAATCCAACGGAAGTCAGTGCGGCGCTGAATGATGCCAAGTCTGCCTGGATGGCAGCCAGCCCGCTCTACGAGCAGATGGAAGGCATCGTGGCGGGCACGCCGAGTCTCGCCGAATATGACGTGATTCTCGACGCGGGGACCTCCGCCGAAGAGGACCCCGAAGGTGCCGTCCCCTTCGACCTGACCCTGCCCGATGGGCGCGTTCTGCCCAAACCTGGCAACCTATTTGGCGTGTTGGAAAGCACGCTCTGGGGCACGTACGATGAGTTCACGACAGGCATCGAAGCCGACCTGGATGGGAACGGCTCGATAGATTTTGGTGAGAAGCTACCGGATGCCAATGTGCTCAAGGCGGGCGCGGACGCGCTCGACCAGTACACGACTGAACTCGGAACCGCTTCATCCGAGTGGCAGCCTACTCAATCAGATGCGTTCACCGCACTGGTCGTTATGGTGCCTACGATGAGCGAATATTTCAACTCCTGGAAGAATTCGCGCTTCATTCTGGGCGATGCTTCTGAACAGCGTGACTTCGTGGTGATCTCACGCCTGGCAGATATTCAGAATATTCTCGGCAGTTTGCAGATCGTTTTTGGCGAAGTCAAGCCGCTAGTTGAATCCACAGATGCCGCGCAAGCCGCGCAGATCGAGCAATCCCTGGCGGATTTGAAGAGTTTTGTTGCAGACGTATATTCAAAGGAACAGGGCGGTTATCAGCACACACCTGAAGAAGCCGATGTGCTCGGTGCGGAGGCACAGAACCGTGCTACTGCCATCGCCGGGCAGGTGGCACAGATCGCTGCGAAACTGAATATTCCGATAGAAGAGTAATGAGAATTTCCTGTCACCGTTTTCTGATCGCCTTTCTCGTGGCAATGTTTGCGGCTTCCAATGTTTTGGGAGCCGCAAACGCCGCTTCCGAGTCCCCGGCGCAGATCGCGGAATTCATTCGTTCCTCGCTTTTGAAAGCCCAGCTTTCCTTAACGGATGATCCAAACGCCGCTGCTGCGTTCGTGGAAGATGCCGAAGCCGCGTATCAAAGCGGACTGTCGGGCCATATCGCCGCTTCCAACCCGCAGGCGCATCAACGCGTCCTGTCCGCATTCGAGACTTTAGTTAATAGTGTTTCACGCGGTGACGCGACCTGGTTCGCGGCAGCCCGCGCCCAAGCCTGGACGGGAATCCTCGCCGGCAGTTATTCAATTGTAGAAGATGCCATCCAGCGCGGAGATGGGCTGACCGCCCAAACCTGGCTGCCGGTCCGTGAGTTCCGGGTTGCCACGCGCTTCTCACGTCCGAATGTTGGAGCGACGCTGGCGGTGGAAGCTTTGCTTGAAGAGACCGTTTCAATAGAGGATGCCCTGCAATCGATTCGCGCAGATGCGCTGGATACCTATCAGGCACGGATGGGTGAGGCGCTGCTCGATCTCACGACCGCCGATACGAACGGCTTTGCCATACGCCGCGCGGAACTGGCTGCCCTGGCAGAGGGATATTTCTTGATCCTTTCACCAGCCTATCTCGAACAGCGCGGCTTCGCATCTCTTGTAGATGCGCAAGCGGCGTTTGCCGACTTGCAAGATATCGCGATTACCAATCCAGAACTGCTTGGCGAAACGCTGATTGTAGTGGAGTCCAGTCTGAATAATTTCCGCGCCGCGCCGCTAAGCCCTGAAGAACAATCCCGCCGCGCCGGGCAGCTTCTGCGATTCCTCTATCTGGTCCCGGTGGAATATGGGCGCGGCGTCGCGGATGGACGCGTCACGCTCGACCTGGAGATCCAGGAAGCCATCACCTTCCACGCCGGGGCATACGCGGCGTTTTCAGATCTGCGCGACCTGCTCGACGCACAGGGTCACGACCAGACCATCCGCGCCGACGCTTTATTCAAGTCGCTTGGCGAGCAGCTTGCTGCGGCGGGGACGCGCCGCTCGGTCGCAAGTCCCGAAGCGATCAAAACTCAGACGGAGGAGCTCTCTGCTTTGCTCGAACCGTTGATGCCTGAAGAATGGCTCAAGAGCAGTGCACAGGGTGACTTTGACGTGATCGCCTCGATGCTCGATCAGATGCTGGTCGCCGTTCGCAACGGCCAATATGATCTGGCAGAATCCTCTCGACTGGATGCCTACGCCATCATGGAAACAGGACCCGAAGCCAAGCTGATGGTCTTCGCGCCGCAGTTGAAGCTCCAACTGGAAGAATTATTCTGGAACGGGCAGGGCGAAACAAAGGGGCTGGCATACCTAATCAAGAATGAAGCCCCGTATTCAGAGATCAAAGCCTCGCGCCTGGCGCTGGACGTGCATCTCTCTGAAGCGCAAACAGAACTTACCCGAAACACCGCACCGACGGCAGTTGCGATGAACGCCGGTATTATCGTCTTCCGTGAAGGGTTGGAGGCAGTGGTCATCCTTGCGTCGTTGATGAGCAGCCTCAAGTCTGCGGAGGAGCGAAAATATCGCAGACCTATGTGGCTGGGTTCGTTGTTTGCCATTATCGCCACTGCATTGACGTGGCTGCTGGCGCATGAAGTCCTCCAGTCGCTGGCGCGCTATGGAGAAAAACTTGAAGCGGTCGTTTCCATCATCGCGATTGCCGTTCTTCTCGTCATCATGAACTGGTTCTTTCATAAGACCTATTGGACGAGCTGGCTGGCAAACTTCCATGCGACGAAGCGGCGTTTATTGAACGAGGAAACAGGCTTGTTCGTGGGGTTGATCGCGCTCGGCTTTACGAGCGTCTACCGCGAGGGGTTTGAGATTGTCTTATTCCTGCAGGCGCTGGTACTGGAAGGCGGCATCCCGGTGGTGTTGATGGGCGTGATCGGCGCCTCTCTGGCTGTGGCTCTGGTGGGCATGGTCGTGTTCCGTTTACAGAAGAATCTGCCCTACATGAAGATACTGATCATCACCGGCGTTCTGATCGGAACTGTATTGTTGCAGATGGTGGGCAGCACGGTCCATGTTCTGCAGGTCGTGGGCTGGTTGCCTATTCACGTCATTCCATGGCTGGATCTGCCGTACTGGCTCGGCACGTGGTTCGGGGTCTATCCCACCTGGGAAGGACTGGGACTTCAATTTGCTGCCATGGTTTTTGTGGTCGGGAGTTATTACCTGGCAGAGGGATTAAGGAAACGAAGGGTCTTCTCTTCGAGACAACAGATGGTCAATTCTGCTGCAAAATCATAGAAATACGCGTAAGAACAAAAATTGAAATATCCTGTTTTTAAGGAGAGTATTGAGAATGAGCAAGTTGAGAATCTTATTTATGATCCTCTTGATCGTGATGGTAATGAGTGCCTGTGGCACCGCGCCAGCCGCTACAGAGGCGCCTGCCACCGAAGTGCATGCCACTGAAACGACGGATGTTTCCGGCGAGCTGGTCATTTATTCAGGCCGCACGGAACCCCTCCTC
>JAICQC010000583.1 GCA_025938055.1 Anaerolineales bacterium
CGGCTGGGCGGCGAGGAGTTTGGACTACTGCTACCGGAAACCAACATCCAACAGGCGAAGATCGTCGCCCAGCGCATTCAAAAGACATGGGAACAGACGCCCTGCAGGGTGGAGGATCAAATCATCCACTCCACGGTCAGTGTTGGGGTGGCAGAAGTGGATACCGCTGATAAATCCTTTGAAGATATTCTGCGGCGGGCAGACCAAATGATGTACAAAGCCAAGGAAGCCGGCCGTAACCAGGTGATGCCGAAATAGACTTTGCTGTTATCCACCCATCTGCAGGATAAGGTAGATCACCAGCGCGACGACCAGCAAAACCCCAATTTGTGCACCCGGAGTGCGGAAGGCGGAGGTCAACCCTCGGCGCGAGCGATCCTCGTTCCGATCATAGTTGCGACGCCTGCGACGCTCACGATTCTTTCTGTACATAAAGCCTCCTTAAACACTAGAACGATTTGAGCGCGCTCTCCAGATCACGAAACACTTTGAAGAAGAGTTTCAACCCCGCGGTTTCGAGCGTCTTCTCTACCTCAGGCTGTGGACTAAGGAGCTTGACATGTTTGCGCGCATTGCTATTATGAGTCAGGTCGGGGTGCATCATTGTTTCTGAAACCCCGCTATAAAGCAAGGCAACCTTATGGATGGCGGCAAGCCCGGTGCTGCTGATACTAGGAACTTCGCTCAAGTCCAGGATGAGCTTGCCAGCGGGGTTTTGGTAAATCTCGCGTGCCTTATCCACAATCTCTACGAAGTTCGAGGCATTGATGTCGCCATGAAGGCGCATAATGGCAATGGGCTCACTCGCCTGCTCCAGGGTAACAGTAATTTCCATATCATTTCCTCACAACTGTATTCTAGCGGAAGTTAAACTCTTCGTAATGGATCTGGTTTTTGGGTACACCCAGATCAAGGAACTTCTTCTCGAATGCCTGGATCATGGGCAGGGGACCGCACAGATAAATATAGTAAGCCTTGATGTCCCTGTCGGTGTTCTGGACAATATGATCAATGGTCAGCGAGCCCTGCGTTGCCGAAAAACGGATGTGCACCCTCAGCCGCGGATTCTTCTCGGCTGCCGCATTGATCTCATCCATAAATAATGCCTCATCTGGATGACGGACTGTATAGTAGAAATCCACATCCTGAGTGAGATTGCCGTTCATATCCCTGATAAACGATAGAAAAGGCGTTACGCCGATCCCGCCGGCGATCCAGATCTGTTTTTGCCCTCCCAGCTTATAGTCGAACATGCCGTAGGCGCCTTCGATGACTGCGTCCGCGCCCTCCTTCAGCTTGGCAAACAGGTCACGCGTGAAGTTGCCGCTGGCTTTGATCGTGAGGCGGAGCACATCCTCTGAAGGCCCGCTGGAAATCGTAAACGGATGCGATTCATTCAGCTCCTTCTCACTCGGAAAGCGAACAAACAGGAACTGCCCGGCGTGCTGTTTCCTGATGGGTTGCTTCGTGGCACGCAGGGTCACTTCGGTGCTGGAATTGTTGGGATGCCTGACGGCTTCCACTTTATAGGGAAGGAACTTCTTGAAGAAGCCTCCGAAGATTTCGGTATACAGATACGAAACCGTGCCGATAATGAAAAATATCATCGTCCAGGTAATGGCGATTCGTGCGTCCAAGGCGTCAACGGTCAGGGAGTGGAAAAAGGCCAGGATGAAGAAGATACCGATCCAGCGTTTGAGTTTCTTCCAGTCTTCATAGTCACCCCCGGTGAGCCGGTTCAAAAAAGGGATGCGCGGCGCCAGCGTGATCAACACAATACTGATGATGCCCGTGAACGCGATGACCCCCAGATAGTTGCCGAGCCGCCAGCCCGTTGTCGTAATGGGTACCGTAAGGACGTGAACGAAGATCAGCAGGAACGCGGCGGTCCCGGTATGCCGGTGGGTCATGTACATTTTGTCGAGCCCACCAAAATATTTCTCCGCCCACCTCGGCCGGGTGGATAGGAATAGAGAACATGCCATCAAGACGATATTATTCGAGCCAATGACCTCCCCCGCATACTTACGAAGAAAGTTGGGGTCGCCATCGTTCACAGGCGGAAAAACGAGCCAGACCACGATATTGAGTATGACCAGAGCGATAATGGTTAGGTTGCCGATATTCTGCATACTGACTCCTCGATGATTGCCACGCACCTATAAGGCGAGCCCTGCGATGGCTTTTTTC
>JAICQC010000389.1 GCA_025938055.1 Anaerolineales bacterium
CGTTGGTGTAGAACTGCTCCAGGGGTTTCAAGATGGAGGCTCGCTTCGGCTCCCACTCTTGTTGTGCGGCGGTGAGCAGCGTGTCTTGCGGGTAATAAGGTTCCGGAAAACCAGTTTTTACAGAGACGATTACAGACATTCAAATCTCTTTCTAGAATTCTGCGAAGCAGAGGGTAGATATGGGACGCAGGCAGGTGGCACCTGGAATTTTCTGGAGGTGATCACCCCGTTCGTGCGCCAGATGTTTTCACAAACACCTCTGCTAATACAAACGAAAAAAGCCCAAGCTTGTTCGTTCTGAGAACATCAATCTCTTCAAAAAGGTAACTGTCGCTTCGGTTAGCGACCTATGTTATCCTTTTGCACATAGATTTCAGTTTGTATAGAAATCAGGTGCTTGCTGCGATTCATGAATATCTTTCACTGGGATAAAGGGACAAGAGAGCAGAATGGAACATCGTTTTGATGTGGTCATCTATGGTGCGACTGCCAGTGGCGTGATCGCGGCAATTGCGGCCGCGAAGGAAGGACTGCGCGTTGCCCTCCTAGAACCGCGCTATCACGTCGGGGGAATGGTTTCCGGCGGATTGAGTCATACAGATTATGGCGATCCGGCTGTGATCGGTGGTCTGGCCCTTGCATTTTATGAACGCATTGCACACCATTACGGCGTGGAGAACTGGACCCTGCGCGGACCCGAACCCCATCTTGCCGAGCGAATCTTTCGTGAGTGGCTGGAGCAAGCCAGGGTGGACGTCTTCTTTAATACAAGGCTCGATCGCGTGGAGAAAGACGGACGCCGCATTCGCAACTTGATCACTGAAAGCCATGAGTCCTTCAATGCCAAGGTCTTCATCGATGCCAGCTACGAGGGAGATCTGTTGGCACGGGCAAAGGTCTCCTATGCAATTGGTCGGGAAAGCATCGAGCAATACGGCGAAAGCTGGGCGGGGCGGCAGCCCATCCGCCCGGATAAACACAACTTTTCGGTCGCGGTATCGCCCTTCGTCAACGGCAAAGATGACGCCCTTCTACCCTTGATTCACGAGCGGCCCATGGCCAGGGAGGGGGAAGCTGACCATGGAGTCCAGGCGTACTGCTTCCGGTTGTGCCTGACAGACCGTCCTGAAAATCGCCTTCCTTTCCCAAAACCGGCGAATTATGATCCGAACCAGTTCGAGCTGCTGAAGAGGTTTTTGCTCAAAGTCGGAGCGCAGTTTGGCGCGGGTCAGCTCATGAGCCTGTCTGGGCGCCTGCCCAACGATAAGATCGATGTCAATTCCATCGGGCCGATCTCCACCAATCTCCTGGATGGCAGCAGTTGGGAGTACCCCGATGCACACTATTCCCAGCGGCAAGCGATATGGGATCGCCATCTCCAGTATACGCAGGGACTGCTGTACTTCCTGGCGAACGATTCCCATGTCCCAGATCCTATTCGCGCGGAGATGAACCGGTGGGGGTTGTGCAAGGATGAGTTTGTTGACACGGACCATTGGCCCCATCAGTTGTACATTCGCGAGGCGCGCCGGATGTGCGGCGAATACACCATGACCCAGGCAGACCTGGAAGACCACCGAGAAAAATACGATTCCATTGGAGTGGGATCGTATAACATTGACATTCGCGAGGTCCAGCGGGTGTGGATCTGGGTGCCCCACTTTCCGAACTTGGTCGGCGAGACCTTCAACGAGGGATACCTTTCTGTGCCCGTCAACTCCTACGAAATCCCCTACCGTTCCCTCCTGCCAAAGTATCACGAGTGTGACAACCTACTGGTATCCGTATGTGTATCCGCTTCCCATGTCGCCTACTCGTCCATTCGGATGGAGCCACAGTACATGATTCTCGGCCATGCGGTAGGGGTGGCGGCGGCACTGGCGGTAAAGAATGATGTCCACGTCCAGCGAGTCAATATCGTCGAGTTGCAGAGCAAACTCCAAGCGCAACGACAAGTAATCGTCAAGAAGTGAGATGGGATAGTTTTCGTACAGTCAATATCCACGTCTCTCAGAGTGTTTTGCATTCCCAGTGCAAGTCCTCACCCCGCCAATGTACTCACTTTTGACACACCCACGGGTCAGGGCGGTCCAGGTGTCGGGCGTGCGAAGCTCAGCAAATACTCTTTCTTCTTGAAGTCGCTCTCAATAATTAGATATGACTTTGGGCATATAGATTCTCCGGATCTCAGTTCAACGTTCTATGGAGGGAACTGGGCTCATGACGAAGCGAGTGATCATGTCTGGAACTACTTCTTTTGAATTGCCAAGTTGTTCATCGACATAAATTCTTCCAGGGTAGAGAAAGCATTGTGGCAGGAGGTCATTAGTTTTCAGCTCCTATCCAGCCCGACGGAACCGCACCGGGACTTTCCTCAGTGCATGGCGCACCGCCACAAAAGTAGATGTCGCGTTCCGGGAGATACGGCACGATGTTTGTCCCCTTACCGGGGGTGAACACCAAGACACTGCCATATTTCCCAATAAATGCCTGCACCATCTTTATAGGCTGGCAATCCGGTCCGACAGTTGTACAGCGTGTGTTCAATTCTCCAAAATTGGTTACATAGCCCTGGGCAGTAATTCTTCCGACACGTTGGTCTGTATCAAACCCCGCCAGGTTGTCCCATGAAGCCGGGATTGTCCCTTGAATTTCATGTACCTGCGTGGTGGAATTGTTGTATTCACATCCAGCCTGCACGTACGAAGAGCCATCAACACTGCATAACCAAAGGAATGTATATGGGTAGCTCTGGTCTCTCCAATCGAACATCTGGTAGGTATCCCGCAAACGCCAGAAAACCTGGAGCAGCGACGAGTTGAGAGGTCTCTGCCCTGAGCCAGTGGGTTTACTACTCCAATTGGAGTCTGCGTTATTGATTTTGGCTTGAGCAAGGTTGTCGCGACAGTCACCTCTTTGACCCGGCAGCTTCTCACCAATACACCCAACGGTCAGGTATGGACCGAACGCCGGGTCATAGGCCGGGGCTGAGTAATAAGGATACGTCAACAAGTCGCCTTGATACGGACTGGCAACTTCCCCGTAAGAGACATGCTGGCTCACAAACACATAACCGTAGTCATTCGGGTTGCCAGTGCTGCATTGTCGTAGCAGAGCAACAACGCTGTGAACAGACGCCTCGAGTTCCACAGCATAGTTTCCAAACCCATGAATTTGAATAGCAGAGCCATCAACCCCAACGGTTGCCCCTTCATGTCCAGCACAATTCTGCGGGTGCTTCAACTGAACGTTCCACTTGAAGCCGCCATGCTTGTGCGAATGCTCCGTCGGGCCGCTGGGAACGCAGTGTCCGATCTCGACGCCACACATCAGCGCCCGAAGATCGAACCCGGGGAATGCTGCGGCTACTTCCTGCGTAAACGGCAAGCCACCGTGTTCATGGTCGTAATGACAGCCGCGCACACTATCCCACAATCCATGCCATTTCGTGGGGTCATGGCTGGGGCATAATGGCGCGTCCGCACGAGGTGCGCCGGGTCCCGTTGTTCCAGTGGTCTGGGTGCCTGTGGGAGCGATCACGGTTTGTGTAATGCTCGGAAGGGGCGAACCAATTGCCGTCGGCGCGCTGGGGGTATGATTATTATGATCCGGAAGGGCTGAACTGATTACCGTCGGCGCGATCAAGGTTTTTGTAAGGCCCGGCATAGGAGAACCAGTTGCCGTCGGCGCAATCACGGTTTTTCCAGGTCGTACAGTGGGGGAACGGACTGCCGTCGGTTTTATCTTTTGTAGAAGAGCCTCAATGGGCGAACTGGTCCCGGTCGGACCCGTCTGACGATAGTTCGCAGCCAGGAGTTCAAGATCCAGAAAGTCGATGACAGCATCATTATTCAAATCCGCCGCCTCGGGTGTGGAGGATGTGTAGCTCATGCCGATCGTCAAGGCATCGAACTGATCGATCGCATCATTGCCATCCACATCGCCTGCCAGCAGACTCGCGGCAGGGAATACCGTCTGGTTCCCAGCCGTGATCGTCACAGGTCCCTGGTGGCTGAGGAAACCGCTGGCTGTGGCAACCAGGATGTAATTTCCGGGGAGCGGCGTCATGACGAACATCCCGTCTGGGTTGGCAATCACCGATGTGATCTCTGCCTGATTGGCATCCAATAATCGTAACGTCACAGGTTTGCTGGCGAGGATCTGCCCACTCAGTGAGCCATTGGGAGATGGCATTGGCGATTCAGGTACTGTGCCTACAGCGGTGGGATGTTCATGATGGCTCGGGGTCGCGGTCGCGGGCACCAACGGCGTTGGTGAGGCGCCAGTGTCCAGAATGGCGATGGTAGCCCCGATCGACGCGACATCGATTGCCAGGTTGTCGCCTTTGGAGACGCGCGCCGCGCATTGAACCGCGGACTGTCCTGCCTGTAGACCTTTGACACTAAAGGTAAATGCCGTACCGCTTGTCGTGGCCCGATTACTGTTTGCTCCGGCGATAGCAACGATGAATGTA
>JAICQC010000345.1 GCA_025938055.1 Anaerolineales bacterium
AGGACCAGCGCAATGCCGGTGCTGGCAAGGATGAACAAATTATCAAACGTCTTCTCGGACGTGACCTGCCTCACTTCGTTGCCCATGATAAAGAAGAAGCCCGTTGCCAGGATCAGGTCGAGGCTGAACGGCAGACCATACAGTTCATAGTCTTTTCCCAGAATGGAAATGGGAAACGGATAAAACGCCTTAAGGAACGGCAGCGCCACTGCCAGTGTGGCAAGCAGGATGCCCCAGGTGAGCCAGCGGTTTGACAGCCTGCTGCTCACGAGCCGGATAAAGAGAAACGCATACAGTCCCACTACAAATAAATGCGGCAGGAACCAGAGCTGCACCCAGTCGAGGTAATACCCACTCCCGTACATCGATTTGACCGTGCGTGTAATGGCGGTGTTAAAGCCCATCTTCTCGAAGGAGACGGAAGTAAAGTAAATCAGAAAGATGGTGAATAAATAGGGAGTCAGGAGTGCATGGAACCGTTTTTTGAAAAAGTCGAAAAAAGGGATGGACGTGTTGATGAAATATCCCGAGAGGAAAAAGAACAGCGGCATGTGGAACGAGTAAATGACCTGATGGATGAAAAGGGAGATGACCTCGAAATCGTTGTGCCCCAGGACGACCAGCAGAATACCGATGCCTTTTGCAATGTCGAGATATTCGATTCTTTTGGACATGAGTGAGTTTCCTCAGCCCCGATTGTACCGCGTTGCATAGCCTCCGCGCTCCCAGCTAGCACTGGGACTGTAGTGAGTGGAGCGACGAACCTGAGCGATAGCCGAAGGGGAGGAATGGAGTCGAAGCGCAGGCGAGGCAATCTCTAGTGATTTGCAAATAACCCGTGTAACAGGAGATTGCTTCGGGCAGAACGCTTCGCGCACCGCCACTCGCAACGACACGAAAGGCTTAGAACCAATCGCGCTTGTAGAAAATGAACGTGGCGATGGCAGTGAGAGCCAGGGATATGCCAATGACGGTCAGGAAGGCAAGCGGATGAGATTCGCCCGGCAGGCTGACGTTCATGCCATAGAATGCAGCAACAATTCCCGGCAGGTTGAAGATGATTGTCAGCGCGGCGAGCACTTTCATGACACTGTTCACGTTGTTCGAAATGATCGAAGCAAAAGCGTCCATCATGCTCGAGAGGATCTCGGTGTTGATGCTGGTCATCTGGATGGCTTGCTGGTTCTCGGTGAGCACATCCTCGAGCAGGTCCTGGTCATCCTCATAATAGTTGAAGATCTGCGTGCGCTGGACACGCTCCATCATCACCTCATTCGAGCGCAGCGCGGTGGCAAAGTAGGTGAGGCTCTTCTGATACTTGAGCAGCTCCAGCACCTCGCGATTACGCGTGGATTGCTGCAGACGGTCCTCGATCGCCTCTGTCATACGGTTGATCTCGCGCAGATGGGTAAGGTAGCGCGTGGCTGTTTCCAGGAAAATATATAACGCGAAGCGATAACGCTTGCCGGTCTTGAGCAGGCGGTACTTCCCATTTGCCAGCACCTTGAACATTTCTTTGTCGTGACGGCAGATCGTGACAATCACGTTCCCCTTGATCATGATGCCAAGCGGGATGGTGATGTAGGGGATGTCGCTGTTGGGCTGGCTGTGTGGAATACGGATCAGGATGAAGGTGTACTCCTCATCTCGTTCGATGCGCGGCATTTCATCAAGGTCAAGCGAATAATTAATGTAATCAGCGTCTATCCCCCAGGTGATCAACTGCTGTATTTCCTCGGGAGTCGGATCGACGACTTTTACCCACGCCCCGTTTGCCATGGACTCCAGTTGCTCGAGTCCCCGCTCTGTTGTTTTGTAGATGGTGAGCATGACTGCCTCCTCACGTGAAATCATCACGCAGGAGAGGCGCTCACCTCCTTCGTGATGTCATGAAACTAATCTTGCAACGCGTATGATCCGCCGGGGTACTGGGCGGCTGACTCTCTGTGGAACCTAAATCGCTCTCGTTCGTAAGAAACATTGTTGATCCTTGCTGTCTTTAACAGCTTGCGTATTGTACGCCCGATGCATGGATTCCACAACGATTCCCGCGTCGCAAAAAGGTGTTAAGATTATTGCCAGCAGAATGAATTCAGCCATCCACCGAACGATATCATCCTTCTCGTGGGAGCGAGTTGGCGCTGCTTTGCTCATCGTGCTGGGCGCGATCCTGCGTCTGCGCCAGTATCTGACAGGTCGGTCGCTCTGGGCGGACGAGGCGATGCTGGCACTAAACATTGTGACTCGCGATTTCCCGGAGATGTTCCAGCCGCTCGATTACGATCAGGGCGCGCCGATCGGCTTTTTGCTGGTCGAAAAACTCTTCAACTCGATGTTGGGGAAGCACGAGTTTGTGCTGCGTCTGTTCCCTCTCCTGATCGGATTATTGTCTCTCTGGCTTTTTTATCTCCTGCTGAAGCGTGTCATGAGCGAAGCCAGTGGAGCAGGTTTGCTCACTGCGCTTGCGCTTTTCGCCCTCAACCCGCGGCTGATCTATTACTCCTCTGAAGTCAAGCAATATATTCTCGACGTGGCTGTGACGGTCCTGCTGTTATTGGTCGCCGCGCCTGTTTTCGACACATCCCCTCGCAAAAGGGATTTCGCCTGGCTGACGCTCGCCGGTTTGATCGCGTTGTGGTTCTCACACCCGGCGTTATTCGTGCTGGCGGGAATCGGACTTGCCCTGGTGATCAGCCATCTAAGGCAGCGTGATTACTTCAACTTAAGGCTCGTGATTGGAATGGGCATGATCTGGCTGCTGGACATTGCCTTCCTGTATTTGTTGATCCTCAAAGACCTGAGCCAGAACGCCTACATGCGCGAATACTGGCAGGGTGCATTCCTGCCGATGCCGCCGTGGAGCGACCCGGGCTGGTTCGTGAAGAGTCTCAATGAGAACATCGGCATCCAGTTCGGGATTCCGTATGGTGTCCTTGTTGTTTTTTTCCTGATGTTGGTCGGCTGGGTGATGCTATGGTTTTATCAGCGGGCCTACGCCATTGCCTTCGCGGGGATTGTCCTGATCACCCTGATCGCTTCTGCCCTGCAGCTTTTTCCTGTATTCGAACGGATGATCCTGTTTCTTATCCCTATCGGGTTGATGTTGATCGGCAAGGCAGTCGAAGCATTCCATCAAAGAGTGCAGAAGTTCCATCTGCTGGGCGTGCTATCCATGCTGTTTCTTTCCGGCTATTTGATCTACGGACCTTTCGTTACATCCATGCAAAACCTGGTCGAGCCGAAATACTTCGAGCATATCCGCCCCACCATGGAAACTTTACGCGGCGCGTGGAAGGATGGAGATGCCTTGTACGTCTCGAACGGCGCGCTGCCCGCCTTTCGTTTCTATGCCCCGTTCTATGGGTTGGAGAATATTTCCTATGAATTTGGGAAACGCGAGGATTACAGGAATCCGCAAAACATCCTGAGCCAGCTTCACTCACTGGAAGGACAGCCGCGCGCCTGGATATTATTCTCGCATGTGTACGAAAGAGGGGATTTCAACGAAAGAGATTTTGTATTGAATTATTTGAATAAAACCGGGGAAAAACGACGTGAATTCCGCGTACCGGGTACGTCCGTGTTCTTGTATTTGTATGATCTGAGAAATTAGTGGGAACAGTGTGCATTTCTGTGGTGGGGGACATGCTGTTGTTGGGCGACTGCATTGAACTAAAAGAGTTGTGATAGTCGCCAAGTATGAATTGCTCTGGGCTGAGTCCAGAGTGATTTTCTTCATACCCAATAGAAGTAAAGCCGTCTGGAGAGACTGCTGCCTTAACGTAACAAGCGCTCACATCTGTTCCAGCTGTCATTTGTCCTAAAGAGGTTACAGGACTCTATTTCTGCCGGAGCCGGTCAAATCTTGCCCACTCGTACCCGCCTTAGATCCGCAAATAAAGGCATCTCCTGCCTAGGGTGCAGCCATCCTGGCGGGAGCAGATAGCTGGACTTGCCAAATACCCAATTTCTCAAAACGCCTTCGGTGACTCCCAGCGGCTGCAAGACCTCATGGATGGCGAGGAAAAGAAGTTCCTTATATTTCGCAGTGTCGATCCAAGATGGGTTGAGTGTTTCAGGCAAGCCCCAGGCACGGACGCCTTCTTTCGTTCTCGTGTAAATAAACTCTATTCTTTGTCCCATCCGTGTCTTTTTCCCGCCTGCTTCCAATTGACTCGCCGCACGTGCCACGGGAGAAAGGGAGCGATATTCTCCAAGTTCATGGCTCAGGACTTGGGTCACCAGTAATTCTTCCGCGGGAACGATCAGGTTATACAGGGCGGAGGTTCTCGTTTGCAGCAGCTTCAACACATCGGGCAGCCGATTCGTAAGCTGGTCTGCGTCTTTTTCCTTCGCCAGGATTTGAAGGATTTGGTATTGTGTATGTGCTACAAACGGGGGCGTATCGTCGCGACGCAGCGCCAGCCCGCGTATTTTGTATTCGCCATCCAGCTTCAACCCAAAGAAGCGGTTGGGGACCGAGAGATTGGGGTTCTGCCTGGAAGAACCAAACGCCATCCAGGAATAGATTTCCTCCACATCGATCGCCAGATTCGTTTCTTTTTCTATCTCGTCCAGCAGAGGCTGAAAATCTTCCTCCTTCGCCGCTCCTACCCTGCAGACGAAGAGACTGTCCACATACATATGGATCACCGTGAAGCCGTGGTCTTCGGCAATCTCTTTTGCCCGAAGCAGCATTTTCCGCCCGATAAACGATACCACCTCATGGGAATTGATGCGGCCAAATGTCGAGTTGGCAAACCCCAAGCGGCCATATGCCACCACACATAACCATTTGAGCGCATTCGAATAGGCTTTGTAGCGTGCGTAACGTTCGTCATCTCTATCCATGTGTTTCAAACGCCGTCGGATCTCTACGCGTTTTTTTACCATGTCATTTAATGCATCAGGGATAAGTCCGCGGCGCGAGCTGATTCTGATCCCCATTTCCGGGATTTCAAAAGCATCCTCTTCCTCCACCCCGACCGTTTCCGGTGAGATGTTGTACTTCACAATAATGGAGGGATACATGGAGACAAAATCAAGAATGGCAACGTTCGAGAACACGCCGGGTAGAGGCTCGAAGACCAATCCACCGCGGTCCGAGGTAACAAGCTGGTTGTATGTCTTGGGAACTTCTCCTTTTTGTTGCTGA
>JAICQC010000127.1 GCA_025938055.1 Anaerolineales bacterium
CATTTGCCAGCTTCTTCGCCCGGGCGTGGTCATCTCCCAGGCGCTTCGTCATCTTCTCCAGCGAGATGATCCCGGCGGCAGCCACAACTCCCACCTGACGCATTCCACCGCCCAGCATCTTGCGGATGTGGCGCGCGCGCCCAATGAATTTTTCAGTACCCACCAGCATCGAACCAATTGGTGCAGCCAAACCTTTGCTCAGACAAAACATGACCGTATCCGCTGGCTCGACCAATTCCTTTACTGAAACATTCTGAGCCACCGCGGCATTGAAGATACGCGCGCCGTCAATGTGTAAAGAAAGACCGTTTTGATGCGCGAGCTTGCCCACCTGGCGCGTGTAATCGGCTGTTAAGGCGACGCCGCCGCAAATGTTCTGTGTATTCTCGAGACAGAGCAATCGCGTGATGGGATGATGCACATCCTCGGTGCGGATGGAGGCGAGAATGTCATCCAGCGCCAACGTCCCATCCGACTGGTTCTGCACAGGGCATGCCTGAATCCCGCCCAGGGCAGACATCCCACCTGCTTCGTTTAAGTAAATGTGAGACTGACTCCCAACGATGACCTCATCACCTCGCTGGCAGTGGACCAGCAGTGCAGTGAGATTGCCCATTGTGCCTGAGGGGACGAACAGCGCCGCCTCCTTGCCCAGCATTTCAGCAGCCAGTTCCTCCAACCGGTTCACCGTCGGGTCATCGCGGTAAACATCATCGCCCACATCCGCTTCTGCCATGGCTTCGCGCATTTCGGGTGTGGGTCTGGTAACGGTGTCAGAACGAAGGTCGATGTATTCCATGGTTTCCTCCTCAAACAACGGTACGCCTCACGATCAATGTATTCGAATGTAAATCTATTGCTATGAATGATGGCAGACCAAGCATTTCCCAGAGCTCAAAACCATCGTTTCCTGTTAACCGTGACACGAATAAGGAAATGACCGTACCATGCGTCACGACGATAATGGTTTGGTTCCTGTGTTCACTCAAAATAGAGTGCACTGTCTGATAAAACCGTGTATAAGCTTGATTTGCTGTTTCTGTTCCAAAAACAAGTTCATCAGGTTTTTGAAAGAATTCCCGAATCGAGTCCCGAAAGCTTTGCTGGGATACGTATGGGGCATTGCTCCGATCATGTTCATGCAAACCATCGACCACGCATACTTCGAGCTGGTATTTTCCTGCAACAATCTTTGCCGTCTGTTTTGCCTTGGGCTCATCGCTGGATATAACGAGTTCCGGCTGGAATTGACCTAACTGTTCCGCTAATTCCTCTGCGTGTTTTCGTCCCTCTTCCGAGAGTTGCCATTCACGCGCTGGCAGGAACTCGATGATTTCAGGCTGGGAATGTTTTACGAGAATGAGATACTTGCTTATCATTCGGCGCGCAGGGAAGTCAACACATGTTCCAGTTCAGTGGGCAGTGGTGCATCGAAAATTCTCGCCTCACTTTCACCGGGCAAAACGATCTTCAAACGGTAGGCATGCAAAAAATGTCGATCGATCCCCACAGACGATTTCTTCCTGCCGTACACGCCATCCCCGACGATGGGGCATCCTAAAAACGCACAATGCAGCCGAATTTGATGGGTCCGCCCCGTCAATGGATGGAATTCCAGCAGGGTGTGATTCCGAAAACTTTCGACGGTCTTATATTCAGAAATAGATTCCCGCCCGCGGCTCTCCGGAACGATCGCCATTCGCTTGCGATGACTCGGGTCACGCCCAATATGCGCTTCCACGCGTCCCGACGGTGTGGGTGGTTTCCCATCCACCAGCGCGAGATAGGTTTTGTCAACTTTTCGCAGCAGGAACTGGTCCTGCAGCCAGCGATGGGCGCGCTCATTCCTGGCAAGCAGGATCAAGCCCGAAGTTTCCTTATCCAGGCGATGAACGACGCCGGGCCGTTCCTCGCCTCCAATACCTTCAATGTCCGGGTCGTATCCCAGCATCGCATTTACCAGAGTTCCCGAGGAATGTCCCGCGGCAGGATGCACCACCATGCCCGCTGGTTTGTTGACGATGACGAGATCCTCATTCTTGAAAACAATATCGAGCGGGATATCCTCAGCCACCAGGTCCGTCGGCGCGGGAGGCGGGATGCGGACCGTCACATTGAATCCGCTCTCCAGGGTTTTACCCGCCTTCTTCGCTGCGTGACCGTTCACATCCACAAAGCCATTGGCGATCAATGATTGAATCCTGGAACGCGAAAACTCCTGTAACTGCCCGACCAAAAACTTATCGAGCCGCTCAGGAGTCTGTTTGTCGAAACGCAAATTTAAGACACGCTCATTCACTGATCACTTCGCCCGGTTGATCTGGCGAAACTGCCTGCAACTGTTCTTTCTTCGCCTTACGTTCCTGCCACCACACACCCAGCAACAAAACCACACAACCAACACTAATACTTGCGTCTGCAATGTTAAAGACGGGAAACGTTCCGACCGAAACAAAGTCTGTTACGTGGCCGAGAGTCAGACGATCAACAAGGTTGCCAATCGCACCGCCCAGTTGCATGCTCATTGCCAGGCGCAGGGGCCAATCGACACTGGAAACCTGCGGGTAATAATAAATGATAGCAGCGATGACAACGAAAGCCAGCACTGTGAAAATCATGCCGCCCTCCTGGAACATGCCGAATGCCGCGCCGCGGTTATACCAGTGCACAATACGTGCATAAGGGCTGAGCCATTGCAGAGACTCAGGCAGCCAGCTTTGCCCAGCGGGAATATTTGTGCGTACCAGCCACTTCGTCCATTGATCCAACGCGACGATCACGGCTGCGATCGTAAATATGCCCCAGTAATTTCTAACAGCTTTCTTCACGTTTCACCTCAAAAGAAAATCGCCCCATTCTACCATCACTCGTTTCGATAGATACGCGGCACACGCGTGTTTATGCTCGACATTACTTCGTATTCGTTTGTGCCCATCCATTCAGCAAGATCCTCCGCCAGGATGCCCTCTCCCAGCAGAACCACCTCATCCCCCACCTTTATATCATCGTCGCCAACATTGACCATGAACTGGTCCATGCAGATCCTGCCTACCTGCGGATATTTTTTTTGATGGATGAGCACCTGGGCGCGGTTGGTCATGCGCCGGAAATAACCGTCTGCGTAACCGCATGGGACCGTGACGATTCCCGTCTCTGCCTCAGCCTGCCACAGCGACCCGTAGCTTAACGGCCGCCCGGGGCGAGTCCGCTTCGAGTAGGCGACGCGCGACCGCCAGGTGAGAGCCGGCTTGACGTCGATCACGCGCTCCACCTCCGGTCCCGGGTAGACGCCATAAAACAGCACGCCCGCTCGTACCATGTCGAAGTAGGCTTCAGGCAGGTTCAGGATTCCGCCGGAGTTACACACATGCCGGAGAGGTGGAATGGGCAGGCTATGTTTGTTGTATAAATCTAGCACCTCTTGAAAGCGTTCCAACTGCAGGGAGGAATAACTTCGGTCAGCCAACTCAGAATTTGCCAGATGGGTATAAATACCTTCAACCGCGAGGTGGTTATACAAAGCCGATTTCAGAATAAAATGTTCAGCCTCATATTCATGCACGCCCACTCTCTCCATGCCAGTATCGATCTTTAGGTGAACCTTTATTGGGCTGGCTGTCGAACGCGAAATCTCTTCTGCAATATCAAGCAATTGAGGGGAAGAGCCTGTCAGGGTCAGGTCATACTCCGCAAATAGCTGAACCTGTTCAGGCAGGGTCGCGCCAGCTACGAGGATTGGCTTTCTAAGTCCCAGCTCGCGCAGATGAATTCCTTCTTCAACGATGGCAACGCCGATGTAATCCACATAGGGCTCGATGAACGGCGCGACACCATCCACGCCGTGACCGTAGGCATTCGCCTTGACCATTAGCATGACCTTTGCAGGAGCCACCTGCGCACGTATGGCTTCCAGGTTTTTTCTTAGCTGGGAAAGGTTGACTTCAAGATAAGTTGGTCTCATTTTGTGCAGACACTTCGTTAAGTTTTCTCCAATGGTATTCCACGTCCGGTTCACTTTCGGGCGGCGGGCTGATCCCAAACTTCTCTGCGGTAAACCCACTTTTTTCGTAAAATGCACGGGCGTTCATATTGATCTGAAGAGTATATAGCCAGAGATGCTCCGGAGAGAACTGATGGGCGTAATTGAGCAGGGCTTTGCCGATCCCACGCTGCTGGTAATCGGGATGGACGTACAGGTGGTCAATAAACTCATCTCTGATTGCCATAAAAGCAACAGGAAGCCGGTCATGTTCAACGACCACAACCTTGTTATCTTTCAAGATATGATCGCGGAAATAATCCCGATCTTCATAAAAGAAGTGACCTTTGGCGCGCTGGAATTCAGGGAGCGACTTCTCGCGGGCAATCCTCCACAGGATGGTCACTGCATCGAAGTCGTCTGGATGATAATCACGAATAGAATGGTTTTCAGGCATGGTTGGAAATAAATTGAGCCAAATGGTTGGCACCGCCCATTTGGCTCAAAGCTATAGAGGTTTTAGAGTGATCTAATAATCGCGTCTACGCTCGCGGTCACCGCTGCCGCCGGGCCTGCGTCCGCTGCCACTGCGGAAACCGCCGCCACCAGCCGGGCGATCTTCGCGCGGGCGCGCCAGGTTGACGGTCAGGGGACGCCCACTGAAATCCTTGCCATGGAACATGGTGATGGCGCTTTGAGCTTCCTCAGAAGACCCCATCTCAACAAAGCCAAAGCCTTTTGAGCGTCCGCTTGCGCGATCTCTGATCACCTGGGCAGATTTCACTGTGCCCGCCTGAGCAAACAGACTCTCCAGGTCGGCATCAACAGTGGTGTACGGCAGATTGCCTACATAAAGTTTCGCTTCCATAGAAATACTCTTCTCCTGAGTGTGGGCTGTAAAAGTGAAGCCTCTTTCACAGCAATACGGATTCAATGTGCATGACTACAGCGATCACAGACACCCAGGTGCCAAGAAGCGCCCCGCCACACCTGCCCTGGCGGGAGGTGCCAGGGAGAACACGCGGGACTGTAGAAATTCCCTCTGATTGTCGGACCACATTCATCCATGCAACCAACCCCGCTACAAGCACTTCGACTACGCTCAGCACGAGCACGCGGGATCTTCGGCAATTCGATTGTAGCACAAGAGGGGTGGACTTGCTAGCAACTCGGCAGCCAGAAGCGAAGCCAATTCTCTTTCTCGCGCAGGGAAAACTGGACACGCGCTTCGAGCTGGCTCAGAACGGAAGCTTTGGTTCCACCAAGCGCCTCCGCGACCTGTCCGTTTGCCACGTGCCCGAAAACGCGTGTGCGGAAGTTCTGCAGCCAGGAGATCACCTGCCCGTAGCGCGGCGCGTTCAAGGTGACGATGGGCCACACCCGCCGCGCAGGACCGCGCAGCAAAAGCCAGCGAAAGTTTTGCACGGCTTCAAGGCTCAGGCTTGCAACAGACTCGAGGTCATCCACCAGCAGCAGAACACACTGGTGTGTGTTCTTATTCGAGTGTGCCCACGAGGCAAGCGATTCCAGGAAATCCTGTGTACTGTTATGACCCACAGGGAAAACACCCACGCGGTGTGAAGTGGCTTCGAGGTTTTCCCATTCGTCGGGATAGTTCGTAATGACGCCAAATTGTATATCAGTTGCGCTGTGGGAAAGGGCTGCCGACCGTGCGAGGGACTTCAGGAAATCGGTCTTGCCTGAGCCTGCATCGCCGGCAACCAGCATCGGACCAGGATGCGGATCATACAGGTTCAACAATACCGGCAAACCGTCTGAAGCAACACCCAGCAAGAGCGCTTCGACCGGAAGCGGCCCGATCTCAGCCAGGACGGAGCTGAGAGCTGGTGCTGCCGGCACAGGCTGCGCGGGAGACGTTGACGTTTCAGTCTTGACTTCCGTCAACGCTTGCAGCGCCGAAGAGAATTGACGATTGTTGGTCATACGTCCTCCTTCTATTTTTAGAACGCATGTTCTATTTTACTCCCGCCTTCTCACCTGACGTCAAGAGTATTTATCTTAAAGTTTTATGGCAAAATATTTTTCTCCACCATCCAGGTATGCAGTTCAAAGACCAGGCGTCCCACCTTTACCATTGGATCGGTACTGATCAGTTCCTGGGCTTCAGCCAGTGACTGTGTCTTGAGGACACCGACACCGCGGATCTCGCCGCTGGTTGCGAATGAATCCAGCAGAGGACCATTGATCACCAGCTTGCCCATTTCGCCAAGGCGCTTAAGGTTGGCGAGGTGCGCTTCCTGCAATGCTTCGATTTCGGGCGTAGAATCAGGATGCCAGGTGGGTCCCTTCTTGAGCAGATAGATGTAGTAGATCGTCATGTCGGGAAAATGTTCGTTTACATCCTCCCAGGCTTGTGCGTCGTTGTAGGTCATGCATCCTCCATCCATGTCATGAGGCTTTAGCAATATCTAACGCCATGCACCCAGGATTGCGCCAAACAACAAAAAGTTGAGCAGATGGTTACCCGCTTCGATTGCCCAAACTTTGAGCCCCTGCCCGGCGAATAGTTTGTTGACCAAATTTGTAGGTGCGACAAAGCCCAGCCAGAGCATAAACCCGGCCAGCGCGCCTGATGCAGCATTTGTGCTTCCCATGAGGTTTACCAGAAGTGCCACAGCGACAGCTTGGACTAAGGCGGCAATAAGGGTGAAGACGTAGATCATCGGGTTAGGGTCGCCCGGCTGCCCGGATTTACCGATTCCCTCCCACCAGGCAGGAAAGAACAGCTTCGGGTGATACCAAACAAATCCGCTGACCATTGCGATGACAACACAAACGACCACAGCCAGCCAGTTGACAGAGCTAAAATCCATGGGAACCTCCTCGAATGATGCGGATTGGAACGTCCAATCCTTTCTTTGCAGCTTATAACCCGAATATTTGTTCTACGATGCGCTCTGTCGAATGAGTTTGAGAAGTCCATTGCCTGCGCGGTACAATCTGTGCGTGACGGACACTTTTCTGATCCAGCTCATCGGTGTCGTATTGGTGGTCGCAGGTATGGTCGCAATGTCTGCTTCCACGCATCTATTTGGAACGCCACTCACACGTGCAGAAAGGCGAAGAGCAAGTGACGAATGGAATCGCAGAAAGAATGTCTATCGTCTGCCCTTCAGTCTGGAAGTCATCGTATCGCTTCTCGTTCTGCTAGGTGGGATTGTTATTCTGGTGTGGTCCAGATTCAATTATTGCTCATTTCTGGCATACTGGCTACCGACGTTACCCGAGGTGGTCAGCGCGGTGCTCTCTTGTCGATAATAAAATTCCTTCGGCAGCCTGATCAGGTTTGTCGCGGAACTCCGTCTACCAGGCAGCGTAGATAAATCAAAGATTAACAAACCTGACCATTAGATCCGTCACATGCTCCCTCATCGGGGGATGAATTTTACTTGAAGGTCTTATGATTAACTGAAGAACCATTGTGGAGGCAAATAGGATGAAACATAAATTACTTGTCATTCTTTTAGGGCTGAGCCTATTGGTCACAGCCTGTTCAACTGAGGGGAGTGCAGCGACGGGAACGCCGGAGGCAATCCCAACGGTGCTGGCAAATACAAGCATCATTGCCGAGGGACGGGTCGAACCCATCCACTTCGCCGAGATCGCCTTCACCGCTGGCGGCGTCGTCAGCGAGGTGCTCGTTGCACAAGGCGAAACGGTAACGAAGGGACAAGTCCTCATCCGTTTAGGCGACGCTTCTGACACCAACTACGCTGCTGCACAATTGGAACTCGTGAGCGCCCAGCAAGCTATCAACGACCTGACCAATGCCGCTGGCACCGACTTGGCGCAAGCTGTCATCGACCTGAAGGAAGCTCAGGAAGCGCATAAGAAAGCTGATGATTACCTGGTCTACCTCCAGAACGCCGACAAAGTCCCCCAGACCGAAACCCGCTCCTTCCTCGTCCAGACCTGGAAGGGGTATGAGTATCGCACCAAGACCAAGCACTTCAAGGGTCCTGCACCCGAAGACTGGATCATCGAAGCCGAGAACGACCTCGCCTTGAAAAAAGCCGAATTGGATGCCGCCCAGCGCACCTATGACCGTCTCAAGGATGGAGCCGATTCGGAGCAGCTGGCAGTCCTGGAAGCGCGCCTGAACGCTGCCCGCGCAAAGCTGGCGGCCTTTGAGGTGACTGCACCCTTCGAGGGTGTGGTGGCAGAGCTGAATGCCAAGACGGGCGGTTCGATCAATGCGGGGGAACCTGCGGTCACCGTGGCGGATTTCTCACAGTGGCTGGTCAAGACCACCGATCTGACGGAGATCGATGTAGTGGCGCTGGAAGATGGGCAGCCTGTGCTCATCAACTTAGATGCCATCCCGGAGGCACAACTGACCGGCGAGATCCTCTCGATTGGGCAGACCTTCGCCGAGAACCAGGGTGACATCGTCTACGAAGTCACCATCCTGCTCACTGACACGCACCCCGCCATGCGCTGGGGGATGACTGCCGCTGTGCTTTTCAACGAGGAATGACACTCAATCAGGCAGACTCTTATGTCCCATCTTTACGAAACTCCAAAATGGATATGGAGCAGCAACGGTTCGATCCTCGACCTGCGCGATGTCCACAAATATTGCAAAACTGCCATTGGTGATTATCATGCCTTGAACGCGGAAGAAAGAAACGTGTTTACTTGTTTTTCATAGGTTTGCTTCCCTCACCGGCACGATCGTCTCCTTCGACTCGATCACTTCCGCCTGCAGCTTTCCCGCAGACATTTCACGCAACTCATTTTGAAATGCATCAAACGCATCTACCGGGAACTGAACGGTCATCGTAATATCCGCAGCAAAATCCTCGCTGAGAATTTCTCCGCCCTGCCGCGACACCAACAACCTGATACGCTCCAATAAATTATAGGGAATCGCAAGCATCGCCACATGCACTGGAACGCGCCGCCCGCGTCCTACCGCGTTGACGACCATCTGCGTGGATTCGGTGTATGCCTTGACCAATCCGCCTGTGCCCAACAGCGTCCCTCCAAAATAGCGCGTGACCACAACTGCGAGGTCGCCGAGTCCACTGCCGCGCAAAACTGCCAGCGCGGGCTTGCCTGCCGTCCCTGAGGGTTCGCCGTCGTCGGAGAAATATTCAGTGACGGTATTCCCACCGCCGATAATATATGCTGGAACATTATGACTGGCGTCCGCGAACTCCTCCTTGACCCGTGCGAGGAATGTCCGCGCCTCGTCAATGTTGAAAACAGGTGTGAGCGTAGCGATGAAACGCGAGTTGACCACAATATGCTCACGGCGGATTTCGTTGAGAGGGATGAAGTAAGGATTCGGCATGAAAAGCATTTTACTACTGCTCCCCGCCACGCGATCAAAGTGACGGAGAGGATCAATTCCTGTATAATGCCCTCACGCCAGCCGAGAGGAGCCGCACATGGGTCAGATCGAAAAGACGGTATTCATCAGTTACCGTCGGACAAATTTGCCGTGGGCGCTAAATATTTACCAGTATTTGACGTATCACCATTATGACGCCTTCTTTGATTATGAAAGCATCGATAGCGGAGATTTCGAACAGGTCATTATCGGGAATATCAAGGCACGCGCACATTTTCTTGTCCTGCTTACCCCTTCCGCGCTGGAACGCTGTGCCAATCCTGATGACTGGCTGAGGCGGGAGATTGAAACAGCCATGGATGAAAAACGCAATATCATACCCTTATTCCTGGAGAACTTCAGTTTCGGAAATTCCTCTGTGTCCAAGGTCCTCACCGGCAAGCTGGCTGGACTGAAAAGCTACAACGGGTTGAATGTACATACAGATTATTTTCAGGAAGCCATGCAGCGACTGTGCACGCGCTTTCTTGACGTTCCACTGGACGCGGTCCTTCATCCTGTTCCGCAGGCCGTGCAGGAAATCGTGGAAGAGCAAAAAGTGGCTGCCAACAAAGCAGCCCAGGTTAAGCAGGAAGAGCTCACAGCCCAGGAATGGTTTGAGAAAGGATATGTCTTTCAGGAAGCCAGCAGCCTGGACGAGGCGATCCGCTGTTACACAGAAGCGATCCGTCTCCGTGCCGATTTTGCCGAAGCCTACTACAATCGTGGAGTTGCACGACGCGGGAAAGGCGACCACAATGGCGCAGCACAGGATTACAACAAAGCGGTTCAGTTCAACCCGACTTATGCCAGCACCTATGTAAAACCGGGTATTGAACTTCAGCCGGTCGGGTGCTTTCCAAAGTTGCTTTTTGCTATCGGTAGCATCCTGATGCTGGCGGGTTTTGGCGGTTTTCTCTATTTTGTCATCAGCTTTATTCGATTAATTTTTGCATCCTTCGACAACTCCGGTCCGCCAGACTTTTCAGTGCTCCAGTTCAATTTGATCCCAATCGGTATTGCTGTGTTTTTTGTGGGAGCCATCCTGTTTATGCTTGCCGGCGGCATGGGCATTATGCGGATGTTTGGCAGAAAACGCGCCCGAAAATAAGCGCGGCGTCTGCAGAAGGGACTCATTGAAAATCAGATCATCTATGTCTTTCTTAAATGAATTTCAGTCCCATCTGCCCGCAAATGTACGCAGAGCATTCCTTCGCCTGGATACACCTTTCGTCATCCAGCAATATCTGGACAGCATGCCTTATATTGGCGAAGAGCGCGACCGCTCACCTCTCCACGTGATGCTGGATGAACAATGTCACTGTCTTGATGGCGGCTTCCTTGCAGCCTTAGCCCTGTGGCGGGTTGGATTTAAGCCGCTGCTAATTGACATCGTCCCCGACCCCGGCAAGGACGACGATCACGTGCTGGCTCTGTATCAAGTGGATGGGCGCTGGGGCGCGGTCGCAAAGTCCAATTACGTGAACCTGGGATTCCGTGAGCCTGTCTACAAAACCCTGCGGGAACTGGTGA
>JAICQC010000573.1 GCA_025938055.1 Anaerolineales bacterium
CGTGTGAGCCGGATCGCGGAATAGCCACCGAGGGAAAAACCTGACAATCTTTTGCGCGTAATAATCGTCTGTGTCGCTCAATGTGCCATCCACGTCAAAACATAGGGCTTTTATATGGGGAATATCGAGCGTCATGCGCATAATTGTACCGTACTTGATGTGCTATACTTTGCCTGCCAACTGTGGTATTAATGGCATTGAGGCATCATTGCGAAAACAAACCAAATTGGATGTTATGTCGCTCTCGCCAGAACAAGATCGAACCAAAGCCTTACTTGAACTTCTATACAATGTCAGCCGTGAGGTCGCGACTGCTCTCGACCTGCGTACCGTGCTTCAACGCGTGCTGTATGAAGTCCTCCGAAATGTGGGCGGTGAGCGCTGTAGTATTGTCGTACTTGATGATGACGGCAAGGCAATCGATGCGACCATTGTGTACGGCAAGCAGTTCCACGAACATACCACGATCCAGTTGCGTGACACGGTAGAGCGCGGGCTGGCGGGATGGGTCATTCGCAATCGGAAAGCCGTGTTGATCCTCGATACAAGCAAGGACGAACGCTGGTTGATGCGCCCGGACGATGCCATGGACAAATCCGGGGTTAAGTCTGTAATTTGTGTTCCGTTGCTGGCACGCGAGAAACTGGTGGGGGTGCTCACACTGGTCCACCCGGCGCCGAATGTCTTTTCAGAAGAACAACTCCACCTGATGCAAGCCATCGCAGACCAGGCAGGGATCGCGGTGTTGAATGCCCGGCTGTATACAGAGAGTCAGCGTCAGGCGCGCGTGATGACGGCACTGGCGGAAGGCGCCGCGGCAATGAACGCCTCCCTCCGCATGGAGGATGTGTACCAACGGATTCTGATCCAGACGATGCAGGCATTACAGGTCGAGACTGTCGCTCTTGGCATGCTGGAGGGGGAACAGCTCGTCTACCGCGCGGCGGCTGGGCAACATGCAGGCAATATCCTTGGGCGAACCATCCCGCTCGGCGAAGGCATCGCCGGTAGAGCGGCGCTGGACGGACACGGGGTTGTAGTGCCGGACGTCAGCCAGGATAAGCATTATGGAGAGGCAGATCGGTTTGGGGGTGTCGAGGTGCGAGGCGTGGTGGTTGCGCCCATTCCATCGCAGGGACGGGTGATCGGGATCATCGAAGCGATCAACCCCATCGCCAAGTCCTTTGACCCGGACGCTCTGCTGGTCATGAACGGGATCGGCGGGCTAGCAGGTTCCACGATCCAGAACGCTCAATTGTTTGAACGCTTGCAGGCAGCTCACCAGCGCTATCGGGAGCTGTTCGAAGACAGCATCGAACCCATGTTGATCACCGACTGGGAGGGACGCATTCTGGAAGCCAACCGTCAGGCAGTTTTACTCAGCGGCTATACCAGTGAGAAACTGCATACGCTGACGATCGATCAGCTTCACGAAGTAAACTGGAATCGAATCGGGATGGAATTCGAAACCCTGCGCGAAAATCGAACGTCTTCCTATGAATCCTCACTGCACCGTGAAGACGAATCACATACGCCCATCGAGGTCCATGCTCGCCGTGTGGAATTCGATGAAAATGATGCAATCCAGTGGATTCTGCGCGACATTACCGAGCGTAAAGAGCTCGATAATCTGCGGGAAGACCTGACGGCGATGATCTATCACGATCTGCGCTCTCCCCTGGCGAATATCGTCTCGAGTCTGGATGTGTTATTTAGCATGGTGCCTGAGAATGACAAAGAGATGGTGCAATCCATTTTGAAGATCGCCGAGAATTCCACAGACCGGATACAGCGGTTGGTCAGTTCCCTGCTCGATGTAAATCGTCTCGAGTCGGGGCAGCCAGTGGCAGACCAGAAGGTCGTTGACACCAATGCGTTGATCCGGCGCGCAACTCTCGATGTCGAACCGGTCGCAAAGGGACGCCGCCAGACAGTCTCTTCAGACCTGCCGCAGCAGCTCCCGCCCATCTGGGTGGATGAAGACATGGCGCGACGCGTGTTGATCAACTTAATAGAGAATGCTGTCAAATTCACGCCGACGGGCGGGCACATTGAAGTGGGCGCGGCGCATGAAGAAGAGTGGGTCCATCTCCGGGTCAAGGATAACGGACCCGGGATTCCGCCTGCCGAACAGGAACGGATTTTTGATAAATTTACACGCTTGCGCGGCAGTAGCAAATCAAGCGGATTAGGGATTGGGCTGGCATTTGTCCGCCTGGCTGTGCTTGGGCATGGCGGGAAGCTCTGGGTGGAAAGTGAGCCTGGAAAAGGCTCCGTTTTTCATTTTACCTTCCCGGTCGCCACGCAGGAGCAGGTCACTGCCAAGCCGGAATAAAAAGCAATCCGTTGGTCGAGTAGGCGGCGAGTTTTGACAAGCCTGAGCAAAGTTGCATCAC
>JAICQC010000425.1 GCA_025938055.1 Anaerolineales bacterium
ACTAAACACAATTTAACGTAATAAGTAAGAAAACCAATATTACAGAGGAGAGTTTGTTATGGGAAACAAGACTAATGTTACCGCCGTCTCGATCCCGGAGATTCGTTCCATGTTCAGGGGGCAGATCATTGCTCCTGGCGACCCCGATTATGACAAGGCGCGCACCGTCTTCTATGGAGGGATCGATAAACATCCCGCAGTCATCATCAAGGTCGCGGATGTGGATGATGTTTCACGTGCGGTTAACCTGGCGCGTGAGAATGGGCTTGAGCTCGCCGTCCGCAGTGGAGGTCACAGTACTGCAGGGCACAGCGTTTGCGAGGGCGGCATTGTGCTGGACCTCTCGGACATGAAGGATCTACAAATCGATCCGGAATCCCGTACTGCATGGGCAGAGACCGGATTGACCGCTGGAGAAGTGACAACGGCATTGGCTGCTCACGGGCTCGCCGTCGGATTTGGCGACACAGGCTCGGTGGGCATCGGCGGTATTACGCTGGGCGGCGGCGTTGGATACCTCGTCCGCAAATATGGTCTGACCATCGACAGTCTGCTGGCAGCGGAAGTCGTCACGGCGGATGGACAGATTCGCCACGTGGATGAACAGACCCACCCGGACCTCTTCTGGGCGATCCGCGGCGGCGGAGGCAACTTTGGTGTTGCTACCCGCTTCAAGTTTCAGTTGCAAGAAGTTCCGACCGTTGTGGGAGGCATGCTCATCCTGCCTGCCACGCCGGAGACGATTGCCGGATTTATCGCGCAATCAGAGGCTGCACCGGAAGAGCTTTCAGGGATTGGCAATGTGATGTCCGCGCCGCCGATGCCGTTCCTGCCTCCAGAGGCACATGGCAAGCTCATCATCATGGCGTTCCTGGTCTACGCGGGCGAGGCGGATGCAGGCGAACGCGCGCTCGCGCCGTTCCGGGCGCTTGCCACACCCATCGCAGACATGCTCAAACCGATGAGTTACCCGGAGATCTATCCACCAGAGGAGGGCGGCGAAGCCTATCATCCTGTGGCGGCAGCGCGTACCATGTTTGTCGATAAGATCGATCTACCGGTCGCGAAGATGATTGTGGAGCGCCTGAATGCTTCAACAGCCTCTATGAAGGTTGCCCAATTACGAGTACTGGGTGGGGCACTGGCGCGCGTGCCAGTGGATGCTACCGCATTCGCTCATCGTAACTCAAAAATCATGGTGAACATTGCTGCGCTCTATGAAAATCCGGAAGAGAAGGCGACTCACGAAGCTTGGGTCGCGGATTTTGCGTCAGCGCTGATGCAAAGCGACAAAGGTGCGTACGTCAACTTCCTCGCGGATGAAGGCGAGGAACGTATCCGTGCCGCATACCCCGGGTCCACGTGGGACCGGCTCGTGGAGGTAAAGGCTCGTTACGATCCTGCGAACCTTTTCCGACTTAATCAAAATATCCCTGTCTTGAGTAAGTAATCAAGGTAACTATGGTTGCATCCAGAAGACAGTTCAAGACCATGGATGAGTACATCAACGCCTTGCCGGAGGACGTGAGACAAATTGTGAATGAGCTCCGGCAAACCATTAGAGACGCCGCGCCTGATGCTGAGGAGACGATCAATTATCAAATACCGACATTTACCTTAAACGGTAATTTGGTCCATTTTGCAGCCTTTGAAAATCATATCGGGTTTTATCCCACGCCTAGCGGGATGGAAGCATTCAAGAAAGAATTGTCTGGGTATAAGGGCGCCAAAGGCTCTGTCCAGTTTCCACTTAATGAACCGCTCCCATTGCCGCTGATACGCAGGATTGTGGAGTACCGAGTGAAGGAAAATTCGGAGCGAAAACAAAAGAAGAAAAGCGGCAGCAGGAAAACCTTAAAGGAGAAATAGAATGATTAAGAAATTTGCGGGAGCCTCAATTTGGAGTGAAGACCTGAATAACCTGCTTCCATTTTATAGGGATGTGCTTGGACTCAAAGTGGTTGATGAATCAGAAGGCTTTGTCGTTTTGGGTGAGGATAACCCTGATAGCGCCACCTTGGGATTGGGCACGCACAGTGAAGTGCACGGGCGCAACTCTGATCCGGCGCGGCACATGGTGGGCCTGGAAAGCGATGACCTGGCTGCAGACTGGCAGCGCCTGAAAGGGGCTGGCGTTGAGTTCATTGAGGATCCCACGGATTACGGCGGCGATATGTCCATTGCGACTCTAAAAGATCCCGAGGGAAATCTGGTACAACTCTGGCAGTACCGCGGCGAGAGCTAACGAGTCTGATTGGTTGACATCCTTATTCAGCCCTGGTCAGAGGCGGATCTGCCCCTGCTGGAAAGACTTCTCGGTGACCCCCAGATGACGGAGCACCTCGGAGGACCCGAAACTCGAGAACAGATTCTCCGTCGTCACCAGCGCTATCTCCATATGCCAGAATCAGGGACTGACCACATGTTCAGGATTCTCTGGGGTCCCAACTCCGAAGCTGTCGGCAATATTGGATATTGGAGAAAAACCTGGAGGGAGAAGTCAGTCTATGAGATCGGCTGGCTGGTCTTGCCCGAATATCAGGGTCGCGGGATTGCCACCAAAGCCGCTCAGGCAGCGATCGAGCATGCGCGCCGCGAGCCACTCTACCAGTTCATGCATGCCTTTCCTTCGGTGTCTAACCCTGCTTCGAATGCAATCTGCCGCAAGCTCGGTTTCACGATGGTCGAGGAGTGTCAGGTGGAATATCCTCCCGGGCGATCCATGACGGTCAATGACTGGCGTCTTGATTTGATGGAAAAGTGAGATCTTTTAACGTTAGATAAATGGAGAGACAGATTTAGATGAAAACATTCCACGTCACCTTAATAAACTCAATGGTTGCTTTCATTACCAATAATTTCGTGTGGTTTGCCGTCACATTCTGGGTCTTTCTGGAAACCAGATCCGTGATTGCGACCTCGGTCATGGCCGGTGTATTCACATTGACAATTGCTTTCTCAGGATTCTTCCTCGGGTCTCTGGTCGACCGTTATCCGAAGAAAAGAGTCATGATGCTTTCCAGCGTTGTTTCCCTTGTCTTGTATGCGATTGCCGGGTTAATTTTTATTACGACACCGTATGAAGAGTTTAGGGATGCATCGAGCGCCAGACTCTGGATGTTCATTGTGCTGTCGCTGGTAGGCGCGATTGGAGGCAACCTGCGCGCGATTGCGCTCTCAACACTTGTGACCATCCTGGTCCCCGAAGATGGCAGAGACAAAGCGAACGGGCTTGTCGGTACTGCCAACGGAGTGGCTTTCCTTGGCGCTTCCATATTCAGTGGGCTGGCGGTCGGTTACCTTGGCATGTCCTGGGTGCTTGCGATTGCCGTCGTAGTGAGCCTGTTGGTCATTGCTCATCTGGCAACACTCTCCATCCCTGATTTGCCGAAAAAGATACGGCATGCTCATGACGGTGAGCCGGAACACGAACATGACCACCATCACGAAGGCATCGACATTCCAGGGACAATTCGTGCCATTCGACTGGTGCCCGGGCTTTTCGGGCTGATCTTCTTCCACACGTTTAATAACTTCCTGGGTGGCATTTTTATGTCGCTGATGGATGCCTATGGCTTGTTACTCGTGTCTGTGCAGGTGTGGGGCATCCTTTGGGGTGTCTTAAGCCTGGGGTTCATTGTCGGAGGTATGGTCGTTGCCAAATATGGGCTGGGGAAGAATCCGTTGCGCACACTCTTTCTGGCAAATATCGTGATGTGGAGCATTTGCTCGGTCTTTACCCTCCAAGCCTCCATTGTGCTTTTAGCCATCGGTATGTTTGTGTGGCTGTGTTTGATCCCGGCAGTTGAAGCCGCGGAGCAAACCATTCTGCAGAAAGTGGTCGAGCCGGAACGCCAGGGACGTGTGTTCGGATTTGCGCAAAGCGTCGAACAGGCAGCATCGCCCATCACGGCATTCCTCATTGGACCTGTGGCGCAGCTGATCTTTATCCCATTCATGACTACCGGCGCGGGTGCCGATTCGATCGGTGCATGGTTTGGCACAGGCACAGATCGTGGCCTTGCGCTGTTGTTCACTGTCGCCGGGTTGATCGGGCTGGCGGTTACTTTGTTCGCCATGCGTTCCAACGCCTACCGGGATTTATC
>JAICQC010000333.1 GCA_025938055.1 Anaerolineales bacterium
AGAGCAAGAATTGTAATACGGCGCACGGGTCACTTCCGGGTTCCACGCGCGGTGTAAGCCCCACACGTTCCAGCGCGGCGGGCCGTGTGTACGTACCCAGCTTGCCAAGAAACTCTGTGCGGTCTGTGGTCACGCCGGCAGGTTCACGGGTACAGGCAAGGAATGCCACGCGCTGTCCAAAATCTGTGTTGTAGCTGTTGCGTGCGAGCAGAGCATAGGAAGTGGAATCAAATTCAGGCGTAATATAGGGCGCAGTGTTTTCGCGCGCCACGCCCAGCACCCACTCGGCATAATAGGTGACGTTTACGCGGCGCATCCGGCTGGTGGTGTTGCGCAGCTTTAGCTGGATGACCTTGACTGGTTTCTCGGGCGCGACGAAGACGGTCATGGTCTGGAAGAGCCCGTGACTGGCGTGTTCGAAGATGGAATAGCCCGCTCCATGGCGAATAAGGTAGGGTGCATCGGCGCGCGCGGGAAGAGGCGTCGGTGACCAGATCTGCCCGGTATCCTCATCGCGCAGATAGATCGCCTCGGAAGGTGGATCACTGACCGGGTCGTTACGCCAAGGCGTAAGCCGGTTCTCACCGCTGTTCTGTGACCAGGTCGGTCCCATACCTGCTTCAGAAACCACACAGCCAAATTCAGGCGTGGCGATCACATTTACCCAGGGTGCGGGTGTCCAGGACCCCGGTTCCAGATAAATCACATACTCGCGTCCATCGGGTGTGAAGCCGCCAGTCCCATTCTGGAAGAGCAGGTCCGCAGGGCGCTCGAGTTCTGGCTGAACATCCATGAGCGGGTAGAGTGGTTCGATCGGAAGAAAGAGCGGCAGGCGCACGGGCTCTTCATCCAGCCGCGCCAGCTGCCGTTCCAGTGGACCCGCCTCCCCGTGCAGCACGACGCGCGCGACTGTCATCAAAAGCGTCCGCTCGGCTTCGTTCACCTGATCTTCCTGGAGGATAAAGATGCCGCCCCGGTCATTCAGCCACGCTTCGCTGCCGGTGCGCTCCAGCAGGCGATAGATCCTGCTCCTGAAATCCTGTTCATAACTTGTTTCACGCTGGCTGAAGATCACGAGGTCGATCATCAAGCCTCGTTTGCGCCAGTAGGTATGGGCGAGAACCAGTTCGCCCAGCAGGTCGAAATCCTCGTTGCGCTTCATGCGCACGAGCAGGATGGGATAATCGCCTGAAATACCAAACGACCATAATGCGGGCTGCCCCAGCATGTTGGCATGCAGCACAGCCGGCTCGGCGCGCAGCGCGTTGGATAGATAAAGAAGCGGCGAAAGAAGCTTCTGGATTTGTTCCACTTTTTGGGAGGTGAGGTTAAGCTGGGCGAGCTCCTCCTCCGCCTGAATACGCACATCCTGCATTGCCCGGCTGATCTGTGACCAGCGCTGGTAACGGCGCGCCAGGTCGAGCGCCTCCTTGCGTGATTGAGCCATCAGCGTGACGAATGCGATCTGCACCGTTTGATATGGCTCGAGGATGACCTCTGCCTGCAGCGAGCAGATCGGGTCGAGCGTGGCGCCTGTGGCGCGTGAAAGCACCGAGGTTTGCGTGGATGTGGCAAAGGCAGCCGGTCGCCGCGCGGTGCCGCCGCGCCCCAGAAATTTGGCGCGATCAGTTTCGTAGCCCGTCAGGCTTACTCCTTCCACATTGCTGGTGAAAAAGTGGATGAGGTATATGGGCTCCTCATCTGCCGAGCGCGGGCGGCGGCGGAAGAGCAATAACCCATCCTTTTCCAGAAATTCACTTTCGATAAAGAGTTTGTTGTATGCCGGGTGGCGCAGGTCGGCGGATTGCTCGTTCAGGATGATCTCGGCATAGCTGGTGAGCGCCAGGATGCGTGAGTTCCCGCCATGGTTAGTGAGACTTACCCGCCGGATCTCCACATCGTCGCGCGGAGCCACGCTCACCACTGTCCGCTGGACGATATCACCATCCTGCCGTTCGAATTCGACACGGTGAGGGTAGAAGTTCACCTCCCTCCGGTCGGGAGGCGCCAGAGTGGGTTGGTGCGTCACCGACCACAATTGCCCGTTCAGGCGGTCTTCGACATAGATCCAACTGCCGCGGTCGTTCAAAGTGGAGTCGCCGCGCCAGCGTGTCAGTTCCTTTTCCTTCCAGCGGCTGAAGCCGGCGCCGGCGGCGCTGATCAAGAGACTGTACTTTCCGTTCGAAAGGCAATGAACCTGAGTGTAGGGCGCCTCCGGCGAGACGCGCCACGGATCGAGCGGGATCGTGTCATACGGACGAAGCGTATTTACCTGCTGATGACGCGGATGCTCGGTCGGCGCGTGCTCGGGGGTCTGTTCCTGCAGGAGCATCTCGACGCTCTCGATGCGGCGGTCTGCATGGAAGCGCCGGATCATACGCTTCTCGAACAGGGTGTTGCAGAGCGAAAGCAGTATCATGCCCTGATGATGGACCATATAGGTACGGATCACGGCGTGAGTTTCACCTGTCTTCAGGCGCTCGGGCGTGAAATCCACCGATTCATAGAAGCCATAGAGTCCCCACATCTTGAGACTTTCGAGACGCGCAAGGTTCAGCATCACCTCCTGCGGCTTGAATGGCAGCGCCAGGAGGGAGGCATACGGTGCGACCACCAGATCGTTGGACAAGCCGCGCTTGTATCCCAGGCTGGGAACTCCAAATGCCTGATACTGGTAGACCTGGGCAGCATCGAAGTTGTAATAGCTCGCCTCCGAGGTTCCCCAGGGGATATTCTTTTCGGCGGCATACCGCATTTGCTGCTCGATCGCCACCAGGCAGCTTTCGTCGATAAGCGTGTTGGGGTAACTCTCCACGAACAGCTTGGGCATGAGATATTCGAACATCGTACCGCTCCAGGAAAGGAGACAGCGCGCCCCGTCGAATTCCGTGAGAGGGCGCGAAAGATGCAGCCAGTGGTTTAGCGGTACATCGCCGCGTGCGATGGCAACCAGGCTGGCAATACGCGCCTCCGAAGCCATCAGGTCATAGTAGTTGGAGTCGAGCCGCCCGGATTCCACGTTGTAACCGATGTGAAAGACATGCCGTTGCGGGTTATACAGGAAGCCAAAAGGCATTTCCTGGAAGAACTCCTCCGCCCGCGAAGCCAGGACTGAAAAGTTGTTCAGGAGCGAAGCGCAATTCTTGCGTGCTGACTCCAGGTCATATGCCAGTGTGTCACACCACTCGAACGTGGTAATGTCATCCTGATCCAGCAAACTGATCAACTCCTCAACCATAGTTCTCGCGCGCTTGCAAATATCGGGGATCTCGCCGAGCTGCGGGTGCGGAGGCAGGTTTGCCTGTAACGCCTCCCAGGCGGATGCCATTTCGGGGCTGGAATCCAGGCCAACCGGGCGCGGCATTTCTGCCATCACAAGCAGCCACGGGGCAAGTACCTGGATGTCGATGCGGATGCGTCGTAGCTGATGACGAACCCGGTCGATCCAGATCGAAAGCTTGCGCAGTGTATCGGGGGCGGTCTCTTCGTCCGTCTGCTGGATCGCCTCCCAGAGCATGGCTTCCAGCTCTGCCTGTCCCTCGTGGAACAATTGCATCAGCAATGCAGGTGTGAACTGACTGCGGTCATTCAGCTTTTTCACGAGGGTCCGTAACGCGTCGATCGCGGCTTGCAGATTGGCGGCAGCCGGACCGAGCTGTCCCTGGGTCAGTGTGACCGAGAGCATGTCGAGCGTGTCCTGCAATCCCTGCCAGTTGACGACCTCTGTTTGACTCATCTCATAGCATCCCTGGCGCAGTGTCATCAGACAGGCTGCCAGGTTTCCGCTATCCACCGTGGAAATATAGCGCGGAGGGAGTGGAGCAAAACTGCGCGTGTCGTACCAGTTCAGGAAGTGACCGCGCACGCGCTCGAGCGAATCCATGCTGTCGAACGAATCGCGCAGGCGCAGGGAAAGTTCCAATGGACCGATGTAGCCCAGGTCATGGGCAGAGAGCGTGGAGAGCAGCATCAAGCCGATATTGGTGGGGGAGGTGCGGTGTGCCACCGTGCCGCGCGGGTCCTCCTGGAAATGATCGGGTGGGAGCCAGCGGTCTTCCGGACCGACGAAGTGCTCGAAATATAGCCACGTGGAACGCGCCAGCAAGCGGAGCTTGTGTTCCTGCGAGGGCAGGACCGTTTGGACCGGCTTTTGATAGGGCTGGCCGATGCGCGCCGCGATGTAGGGGGATGCCATCCAGCCGAGCAGGAGAGGCGCGGCAGCCAGCAAAGCCGAAGGATGAAGCACCAGCAGCGCCAGGAAAAACATGAATGCAAACAACGGGGCAATGATCATTGCCTGCCAGGCAGACTTGACGCGCAGCGTCTTGCCAAAGAGCTGCACCGTGTGGGCGGCGCTGACCCATTGCAGCATGTGCCGGTGGGTGATGAACAGCCGTGTGAGTGTTATCGTGATCGCGTCGAGGATGATCAACGATTCATGCGGCAGAAAGATGATCTCGAAAAGGGAGCGGAGTGCTGCCAGGCGCATCGGGCGCGAGGTGATCGTCGAATGCTGTTTGGAAAAACTGTGACGGAGCTCCACAATAAAGTTGCTCGCCACTGCCATCAGGTAGGGTGAAAGCGCCACGAGCGTCCACAGCAGGACCGACCCTGGCAGCAGGAGCCAACCGCCAATGAGCAATGCCAACACGGCGGGCGGCACCACGCTGCGCCGCAGGTTATCGAAAAGCTTCCAGCGGTCGATCAATGAAAGCGTATTCCTCGCTGTACCCTTTGTGCGGTGCGGCACTCTGTTCCGCAACCAGGGCAAAAGCTGCCAGTCGCCGCGTACCCAGCGGTGCAGGCGGTCTGTATAAATCAGATAGTGAGGCGGGTATTCCTCGAACAGCACTACATCGGTGACGAGCCCGCAGCGTCCCTGCATCCCTTCGAAAAGATCGTGACTCAGCAGGCGATTCTCAGGAATTTTGTCCTGCAGGCTTCTTTGGAACGCCTCCACATCATAGATGCCCTTGCCCACATAGTTGCCTTCATCGAACAGGTCCTGATAGACATCAGAAACGGCGCGCGTGTATAAATCGATGACTGAATCGCCGGAATAGACGCGTGTGAAGAGCGAGCGGTTCGACGAAGCCGGGCGCACCTGGGTCCGCGGCTGGAGGATCGTATGACCGGCTTTAATCTCGCCCGTCGCAGGGTCGATCTCCGCGCGGTTCAACGGATGTGCGAGGGTTCCAATGAGCTGACGGGCGGCTTCGCGCGGCAGCACCGTATCGGCATCCAGAGTGATGACATAACGGATGGTAGGCAGGATACTCAAGTCCCCATCTTTGACGACAAAAGTTGTGGAGTTACTTCCGGTTAAT
>JAICQC010000601.1 GCA_025938055.1 Anaerolineales bacterium
AACAACTGGCTGCGGATACCCTCGAAGTGATGTCGCCTGAACGTCAATTGCAAGTGTTTGAAGAATTGGACGAGTCGTTTGCTCTGCAAGTCCTGGAGCATATGGCGCCAGACCTGGCTGCGGACATGGTCGGACATCTCGATATCAAACTCGCACAACAATATCTGAACCGCCTGCCAAAAGCATCCGGGAAACGAATTGTCGACTTGTTGAAGTACCCCGCCAATACAGTGGGCGGCATCATGACCAACGATGTAGTCACACTGCCTCCCGGGCTAAAGATCGAAAAAGCACGGGCGGTGCTGCGGGAAAAGCTAAAGAAGCCGGACTTCGTGTACTTCGTCTATGTGGTTGAGGATCAGCCACCTCACAAACTGCGCGGGGTCGTTTCCCTGCGGCAATTCCTGACGGCGGAAGATGACCAGACTGTGGAAGACCTTATGAATCCATACCTCCTCACGCTTTCTCCCTTCGACTCACCCACGGAAGCCGGCTACCGGTTACTGAACAGCCAGCTGGCTGCCATGCCTGTGGTGGGAAAAGAAGGGGAGCTGCTTGGGGCGGTCACGATCGACGCGGCGGTCTCGCAGGTGGCTCCGCGTAACTGGCGCGCCCAGGCACCGAAGGTGTTCTCTTGAGCCAGAACAGTACCCCGCAGGGACTCGAGCCGGTTGAGGAACTGGATCTTTCCAGCCTGCCCAGCCGTCCGCGCACCCTCCAGCATTCGCTGCGCCTGAACATCCGCGGGCGGAGCGTCAACCTGCGCAGGTTCCAACGCCCTCTCACCGGACCGCTGAGGTGGTTGTTGATCCTGGGACCAGGGCTGATTGCCAGCTCTGCCGGGAATGATGCAGGCGGGATTGCCACCTATAGCCAGACGGGAGCGCAGTTCGGTTACGACTTGATCTGGATCATGGTAATCATTACCGTTTCCCTGGCTGTGGTGCAGGAGATGGGTTCCCGGCTTGGCGCCGCAACGGGGCGCGGGCTCCTGGACTTAATCCGGGAACGGTTTGGGATAGGCTGGTCGATCTTAGCAATGGGAGTTTTGTTCGTTGCCAACAGCGGGCTCATCATCAGTGAATTTTTAGGGATTGGCGCTGCCGCTGAGTTGTTCGGAATCTCCAAATGGCTGGTTGTGCCAGTGGCAGCGATCTTGCTCTGGTATCTTGTGATTTTCGGTTCGTATGCTTGGGTGGAGAAGATCTTTCTGGGGATGACCCTGGTATTTTTTGCGTATCCGGTAGCAGCGATCCTGGCTCGACCGGACTGGGGAGACGTGGCACGCGGCGCATTCATCCCTACATTCCGCTCCGATCAGGCATATCTGTTTCTTTTGGTGGGTTTACTGGGGACGACGATCACGCCATTCATGCAGCTCTTCCAACAAAGCTCAATCGTAGAGCGCGGCGTAGCGCGGCGTCATTACGGACCGGAGCGATGGGATGCCTATGCAGGCGCCATCTTCTCGAATCTGATCTCCATCACGATGATCATCGCCACCGCGGCGACCCTGCACCAGGCGGGACAGACTCAGATCGAGTCCGCGGCGGACGCCGCCCGTGCCCTGGAGCCATTTGCGGGGAATGCTGCCAAAATACTGTTTGCCGTCGGTTTGATGGGCGCCTCTCTGCTGGCAGGCGCGGTCCTGCCCCTGGCGACAGCCTACGCCGTAAGCGAAGTGTTGGGAGCCCCCAAAGGTGTCAACCTGGATTTCCGCCGTGCGCCTATCTTTTTCGGACTCTTCACCGGGCTGATCTTCCTTGGCGCCCTCATATC
>JAICQC010000542.1 GCA_025938055.1 Anaerolineales bacterium
CCGTAACTTCTCGGCGAACCATTTGCGTGCCTCCGGGTTGGTGAAATCCAGGATGCCCATGCCCGCCTGCCACATATCCCACTGCCAACCATCGCCATTCGGTTTGCGAAGCAGATAACCTTTTTGCATGGCTTCGTCGAACAAGCTTGAATGCTGTGCGATGTATGGATTGATCCACACACAAATGTGGAGTCCGCGGCTCTTCAAGCGGCGCAGCATCCCTTCCGGGTCCGGGAAGAAGCGAGGGTTCCATTGCAGGTCAGTCCAATGGAATTCTTTCATCCAGAAGCAGTCGAAGTGAAAGACGTGCAGGGGAATCTCGCGCGCCGCCATTCCATCGATAAAACGTGTTACGGTCTTTTCATCGTAGTCCGTGGTGAAGGATGTCGATAACCATAACCCAAACGACCAGGCAGGCGGCAGGGCGGGGCGACCCGTCAGCGCCGTATATCGTTCCAAGATCTCTTTCGGCGTAGGTCCATAAATTACGAAGTATTCCAGAGATTCACCCGGCACGCTAAACTGAACGCGCTCTACCTTTTCGGATGCTACTTCGAACGAAACCTTCTCAGGATGATTGACAAAGACACCATACCCGCGATTCGTGAGATAGAACGGGATGTTCTTATACGCCAGTTCGCTGCTGGTCCCGCCGTCTTCATTCCACATCTCCACCACCTGTCCATTTTTGACGAATGCAGTGAACCGTTCGCCCAGCCCATAGACATACTCACCTACGCCCAGACTGAGTTGTTCATGGATGTAGCGTCCCTCGGGCGCATCGACAAACCCCAGCGCGCGCCAGCCGCTTGATGTAAGCAATTTATTCCGACCCAAGTATTCCACCAGCCAGTCACTTCCTTTGTTCACGCGCACGCTCAAATTGCCGCTGGTCAGCGTCGAGGCATGGTCATCGTCTGAGACGGAAACTTGTGGAGCTGTTCCGGTATACAGGGTGAACTCAGGTCTACGCGGCGATTGTCCTTTGTGATGGACACACTGCACGCGAATCACGTTTTCCATCGGGGAGGAAAATCGCAGGGTCAGTAAGGGTTGATTGACCGTATGCCCGCGCTCCTGTAATTTTCCCACTGGAGCAAAGACCGTCATCGAATCTTTTTCGAGAATTAGTTCATGTACCTGTGCGGCATAATGGGGAGTCATGCCGGGGCGCATTTGCCAGTATCCGTCGCTGAATTTCATCCTGATTTCCTTGGTTTAGAGTAGCCTTGTGAGGCTTCCCAGATGATACTCGAAACTGGTACATAACTCTCACCGCAGGCAGTTGTACAATGCATTATCATTGTGCCTGAAAAGGAGATCCGTATGTCCCGTCTGTCAAAATTACTATCCCTAATTGTTGTGCTTGCCTTCCTGCTTGCTTGTAACTTCGTCACCCAGCCAATCCAAGATGTACAGGATCTGGCGGAGACCGCACAATCTGTGGCGACGCTCATCCCGGTAGAAACGCTTCAGGCACTGCCTTCGGCGCTGCCGTCCTTCATCCCCGAGGAAACGCTTCAGGCGCTCCCGTCTGCCGTGCCTACGATCGAAGCGCTGGGAACTGAGATCACAGATGCTCTCGATCCGCAAGGGGTTCCACTCCAGGAATGGAATGGAATTCCCATTATGTCTCAGGCAACAGCAGGCGAAGAATCCGGAGGTGCTTACACTTTTAAGGTAAATGCTACCGCACAGGAAATTGAGTCCTTCTACAACCAACAACTGCCTGCCCTTGGCTGGAGCCAGTCGTTCGAATCACCTGTCGAAGACGAGGGTGGTTTCCTCTTCTTCGAGAAGGAAGGCAGCTTTCTGACGATATTCATTATGCCTTCGGAAGGTGGCATGCTGGTATTTTTGACACTGGCTTAAAACGGCGGACGAGTTTATAAGGACGGCCATCAGCCGTCCTTTTTGTTTTTAGGAGCAGTGGGATTTTGATAAAATCATTAAACCTGTCAAATGGAAGGATTTTGTGCGCAAACTCATCATTGCGAGTTTTCTTATGTTAACGTTGGTCTCCTGTTCCACTGCGGTTCAAGAGACACCGGCAGCGGCTCCAACTCTCGAGGAGCAGGCTTCGCCTATGCCTGACGACCAGGAGCCTCCTGTTCAGGAGTGGCGTGGTATTCCCATTATGCCTGAAGCCACTGCCGGGCTGGAATTTGCATTAAACAATGCTTATAGTTTTGAGGTGAAAGCCAGCGCGCGGGAAGTTCAAGCCTTTTATGAGGAGCGACTCAGTGAGCTTGGCTGGAGCCAGCCATTTGACAGTCCGTTTGATGAGAATGGTGGGACGATGACGTTTCGCAAAGAGCGGAGTTCTGTAGCAATCATGGTCACCCCCTCAGGAGATTCTGTCGTAGTGCTGTTGGTGATGACTTTAGCGTGAGAGGTACATCAAGACTTTAAAGGATGGCTGAAGGCCATCCTTTTTGTTTCTCAAGGGTATATGTCGAGTTGCCTGGCAGGAGTGAAACGAGATTGGATTTCCGGGAACATTTTCTTTACTGTCACGTCAGAAAATAAATCCATGATCACGGGGGACTCTTATTATTTGAAAGGAGGGCTTATGAACTGACATAACTCTCTGCGGACAGCAGGTACGCCGACCTGATGTTCGTTTCATTTCGTGCCGAATCAACCTACCAATAGGAGAAGAATCATGATCACTAAAAGCAATGCCCTCCGCATGGGCATCCTGCTCGTATTGTTATTGACTTCTGCTTGCGGCGCGCCCGCCG
>JAICQC010000491.1 GCA_025938055.1 Anaerolineales bacterium
ATTTGCCAACTGCCACGCTCCGAGCCCGATCTCAGAGACGTTCATGCCGGTATCGCCAAACGGACGAAGTTTCATAACACTCTCCTCATTAAGCCTTGCGACACTTGCGACCCTGGCACCGCCAGCCAGGGCAGGTGTGCGCGCAGTACAGGTTAGCGCCCTACAGGCAGCCTTCGCAAGCCTGGTTATCTTCCTAAAATCGTATCGATTTCCTTTATTTGATCAGGCGTCAGCGGACCGAACTCCATGGCTCTGGCATTCTCCTGCACCTGGGCAACGGTCTTGAAGCCGGGGATGGGGATGGTCGTTTCGCTCCTCGCCCAGATCCAGGCGAGTGCACCCTGTACCAGAGTGCGACCGTTGCTGGTGAGGATCTCACGCATCTTATCCAGTTGATCGAGCGTGGGCGCAAAGAAATGGTCGCGCGACCACTCGTCGTTGCGGACATCGTTCTGCGGGAAGACCGTGTCTTTAGAATATTTTCCACTCAACGCGCCGCGCGCCAGCGGACTGCGGTTGATGCTGGCGAGGTTCAATTCCTCGCAGACAGCCAGCATTTCCGGCGCATCGAGAATCACGTTCAGGTCATGCTGAATGGCGACGCAGTGCTTTCCCTCTGCAAATAGACGCGCACCTTCAACCGAATCGGTGCTCCAGCCGTAGTAACGAATCTTTCCATCCCTGACGAGTGACTCGAGCAGTTCGACCATCGCCGGCACCTTCTCGACGGGATAATCCCAGACATGCAACTGATAGAGGTCGATCACGTCCGTGTTCAGGCGGCGCAGACTGGCTTCGCACTCCTCGCGGACGTATTGCAAGTGGTCGTCGCTCCGGAAGGTGACGCGCTTTTCCGCCTCGTTGACATTGAAGCCAAACTTGGTCGCCAGGATAGCTCGTTCGCGTTTTCCCTTGAGGGCGCGCGCCAGAATCCGCTCGCTGTGACCCGTGCCGTAATTTGCGGCAGTGTCGAAGAAGTTGATGCCAAGGTCAAGCGCGGCATGGATGGCACGGACCGATTCGTTATCGTCGATATCGCCCCAGCCGCCCTGCCCATCCAGCCAGAACCAGGGACCGCCGATCGCCCAGCACCCCAATCCCATGGCGCTGACTCGGAGATCTGAACGTCCCAATGTTCGTTGAAATGCTATTGTCCCGCGTGTTTTTGGCGGGGCTTTGGTTGTAGTGTTCATTTGCCTTTTCCTTTCAGGATGTTTCCAATTCCTTCTCTGTCACCATTTGTTGGTAGATGTCGATCTTGTAGCAGACCAGCTTCAAATGTTCGTTCAACTCGCTAATCCGCTCCTCCACTCGATCACGCAGGGATTTCAACATCTCCACGCGTTCAGGGAGGGTTTCATCGCCTCGCCGTTGAAGTTCCGCATACTTTTGCATGTCTTTGATGGACATGCCCGTGGCACGCAGCTTGGTGAGAAAGTCGATCCAGCCTACATCGTCCGCCGTGTAGCGGCGGTGCGTGTTCTCCTCCCGGTCAATGGGATGGATGAGACCGACGCGCTCGTAGTAGCGCAGCGTATGCGTGCTGAGCCCTGTCTGGCGGGCAACTTCCTGAATTGTGAGTTTGTCCATTCGGATATCCGTGATGATAAGTTTACAACTTAGAGTGCACTCTAAGTCAAGAGTATTTATGGCTTTCCTGTCATCCATATCTTTTGCAAGCCGGTGATACAGCCATATTGCAGGACGATGTCTTCCTCCAGCAATTGACCATTCTCATGCAGGTTTCCAAGATTGAATTCAGATTGTGGAGTGTACAAGATCTGCAATCCTGAATCTGAATTTGTAGTTGCATTGAAGATCTCGAGGATGTATTGTTTTCCTGCCGAAAGCCAGTCTGGGCCAACGTGTAATGAGTGCCAATCCTCCGGAGTGACCTGGTCATTGATAACCGATGTATCCATCAGGGTTTTGCTGGTCTCAGCGCTGCGCAGAACGAAGCGGGTCGTTCCACCGTCTTCTACCTCAGGCGGAACCAGTAGTACGCGCAGCTCCGCCAGCCCGTTGCACGTCACCTGGATTTCCTGCGTAAGTGATGTTTCACTGGAGATTGGCGGCGAGGCGCGCACCTCACTTGGGAAATCCTTGAAGAGAGGACGGTAACACAACCCGGTTTGATAAAACGTCGAGCCGCAGGGAACATGAAAGGAAAGGTAAAGTCCTAAAAGATTAAAGGACAGTGCAGCTGTAAGAAAAATGATGATCCACTTTGGCGAAGCAATGCCTGCCTGTCTCGTCCGTGTAAAGCTGGCGAGGACCAGAACGAGCAGCAGCGCCAGAGAGATGAAATAACGTCCCTGCACCCCGAACACCAGCTGCGAGCCGACCGGCGTGAACGTAGTGTACACGGCAAGGACGGTCGCGAGGTAGCCTGCCAGAAAGACGAGGTTAAAGACGATGCGCAGTCTCCTGTTCACCTGCCCGATAGTTGAATCCATGAGGGTGACAGAACCTACACTCAGCAGGTAGAAGAGCGAGACGACGGCAGGCGGAGTCCAGTAGTAGTAGCCATATCCGTTGATCCAGCCCAGGAAGTACTCCCACCCGTTGGTAAAAAAGTCGACTAGGATGATTCGTAAAAAGGTCAGAGGCTGCCCCAGGATGTAGCGCAGCTGCCCGGGCAGGTTTGCATCGTTTGCCATCAAAGGATCGATATTCGAGGATGCAACCAGGTTCCAGCCCGCGACTTCGACCCCAAGCAGAATGACAATCGCTATCACGAAGGTTGTATAGATTCCTTTGTGGGTGAACCTTGCTGGTGTGAAAAGCAGGAACGGGAGCAGGACCAACGGTACGAGATTGAGCTTTGCCAGGAACAATAACAGAACCAGAGAAATCAGTGCTGCTACTTCCTTCCTAGCGATGGTCTTTTGTTCTGCGATTCGAAGGCTCCCGGCAATAAACAGGAACCCTATCCCATTCGAGATGGCGTCCGGCGAGACCGTCGCGGCTTGGAAGAGAGACATCGGGGCAAGCGTCAGGACCGTCAAGATCCATTTTCCAAAAGGGAGGAGGCGGATTGCCATCCACGCTAAGAGTAGATAACTCAACAGCCCGGCGAAGCGGCAGGCATAGAACAAAAACAAGGCAGGTGTATCAGCACTCCGCGCCAGAAACCGCATGGCGAGCGCCTGCGGGAGCAGGAGCGCCGGCGAATAGACCGACTTGGTATCTATTTCCCGCCGGGCGATCCCATCTTGATACAGGGACGTCCGGGTATATTTCTGCCAGAAACCTGCCCCGATGACGCCTGTACTGCCCTGCTGCCGGTAGGCAAAGTCG